>NZ_RXFZ02000252.1:0-1102 GCF_044714365.1 Spiroplasma sp. hy2 | reverse complement strand
TTAARTTATCTAATTAATGAAAAAACCAAAGCAGTAGATGCGCAAATAACAGTTAGTGCTAGTGAAAAAGATAATAATTGCGAATTCTTACAAACACCAGATGGGACAAATTGTAGTTATATAATTGATATGTTTTCTATTCAAGCATTATATAAAGGTAATTTTGAAATTATCTTTTATGCTGATAACCCATATACAAATAATGAAGAAGATTACTTACGATTATCAGTATGAAGTTTTCGTGGAAAAACAAAAAGTGTATTAAATAATTATTTACGCGATATGACAACTAATTATAAAACTAGTTTCTTATTACCACATGATTATGAAATACCAACATTTAATTACCCACAATATGTTCTTCCACCAGTGCCATATAATTATTCAGAATATACAAAAGATATTATGCCTTCCGATGTAGTATTACCATTAAAAACTAAAATTATTGTAAATCCACATTGTATTAATCGTGGTAATTTATTTTTAGATAATTTATATGATGGTTATTATGAAATAGAAATTGATTTAAAACAAATTGACCCAACAATTCAAAGTATTAGTAAATTTATTAGTTCTTATAAAACAATAGAAATAAGTAATCTTAATAATATACAAGTTGAATGTGGGCCACCTGAAATAGAAAATTTTATTCCTGATAGAAATGTTAATCTTATAGCGGGTGCTAATAGTTGTAATAATAGTCTGGGACTATTATCAAATGCTGTATTAAAAAAATATGGATTATCTCAAAATACTATTATTAATTTTGATAATACCATAACTTTATATACTGATAATATAACTAATGATATTCAAACAGTTGCCACTGCTTTTACCAATGGTTTACCAAGCGGAAATTATCATAGTATTTATTGAACCGAAAATAATAGTGGAGTTTTTCAATTTTTATTGCAAATTTCTGATGATAAAATTAAAGAAACATATTTACAAGCATATTATACAAATAATATGAAATTAAAAATTAGATTTATAAAAAAATTGAAACCAGAATTAAGATTTTTAGGTGGTACTGGATATTGACCTTATTTTGGTAATGAAAAAGATATAATAATAGATGTTTCTAATCCAAATGTTTTAADAA
>NZ_RXFZ02000251.1:0-1115 GCF_044714365.1 Spiroplasma sp. hy2 | reverse complement strand
TTAATTATTTTTTTCATTAATTATTTACCTCCATATATTAAAAATATACCTAATTTTAGGTATATTTTATAAATATCAAGAGTTTTCGACAAAATTAAAGTTATTTACTAAATTATTTCTAATTGCTATATAATATAATAGTAAAAGAGAGGTGAAGGAATGACATTATATGGATATTTAGGGACAGCTATTACGGCAATAATTGGTTACTTAATTGGTTCTTTTAGTTGATCAATCTTTATTAGTAAAAAAATTTATAAAATTGATGTGCAAGATTATCATTCTAAAAATGCCGGAGCTACAAATACTAGTCGTGTTTTAGGAAAAAAATGAGGTTTTGCCATTATGTTTTTAGATATGCTAAAAGTTACTATTACAATGTTTATTGCCTTTGGTATTAGTTGTATTAATATTAATGGGGTTAATTTTGGTTCAACTAGTTATTATATTCCAGCTTTTTTTGTTTTAATTGGTCATTCTTATCCAATTTATTATAAATTTAAAGGCGGTAAAACAGTTTCATCTTTTTTAGGGTTATTATGAATGACTAACCCATATTATTTTTTAATTGCTACAGTTGTTTGATGAAGCACAATTTTTATTTGAAAACGAGTTTCTGTTTCTTCAATTTTAGCAGCATTTTTTACAGGAGCTTTATGTTGAATCCCACAATTAAGTGGCATTGATGTTATTAACTTTAATGGTGATTTACTTCAAAATTCTCATCTTGTTTGAGTGAATTACTTACATTATGTTAATTATGACAATTACTATGATAGTTTAGCTTTAATTAATATTATTATTACTTTAAGTGCTATTTTCTTAATCTTAAAGCATCATCAAAATATTGTTCGTTTATTAAAAGGAACAGAAAAACCTTATGATTTTAAAGGGAAATCTGATTTAGAAAATGGTAATCTTCCAAAACATAATCAAATCAAAAAACATTAATGAATTATCCATAGTTTTAATTACTTAATAATTCTAATTGAAAAATGCTTTCATTAAACTTCTTGCATAACCTAGTTATTTTAAAATTCCTATAAAATATATTTAAAATAGAAATTATAGGAATCTAAAATTATGAAATTTGATAAATTTGATTTTATTAATGA
>NZ_RXFZ02000250.1:0-1116 GCF_044714365.1 Spiroplasma sp. hy2 | reverse complement strand
RWMTNNNNTTTTAAGGCGGAAAGCATAAACCGTAAATTACTTTTTTGTTAAAAGGATAAACCATTAATTTAATTATATACTAATAGTTTACTAATACAATACCCCCCCCCTATTAATAAATAATGCTTGATTGCTAATTTAGCCTTTAAAATGCGTCATAAGAGCTATTTTTCAAGATAAAATTTTGTAAATAATTGATAATTTTGCTTGTATATATATAATGCAGGTAGATCTTGATAAAAAGTTTTAAGAANNAGNNNTAAGAAAAGGAGAAAAACAAGTATGAAAAAATTACTTAGTTTATTTAGTGTATTAACTATTAGTGGAACTGCCATACCAACAACAATTGCCGCTAGTCCTTATCAAAAAGAAAAACAATTAAATAGTGATATTAATTATTCAGAAACAAATAATTTAGAAAATTTAAATAGAAGTAAAAGAGATGTTTTTACTTGAATAGATGGTGCAATAACTGATGCTGTTAATTGAACAGGTCAAGCTGCAAAAGACGCTGTTAATTGAACTGGTGGTGCAGTAACAGATGCAGCCAATTGAGTAGGTCAAGCAACTTATGATGGTGCTAGTTGATCAGTAACGGCTGTTAAAGACGGGGCTGTTTGATCGTGAACAGCCGTAAATAATGTTGGAAAAAAATGTTTTGGAACTACTAAAGACACATTAGAAACAAGCCTTAGTATGGGAACCACTATAGGAGGAACTGTTGTTGCCGGAGTTGCGACGGGGGCGGCTACTGGTAGTGCTATACCTGTTGTAGGAACTGCAATTGGTGCTGGTGTTGGTGCTATTGCTGCAGGTATAGCTGCTTGTGCTCCAAAAGTTATAGGATAAAAATAAAATTGTTATTAAAATATACGTACGTTAATTAAATGGAAATAAAATTAATTATTTCCATTTTTAATTAAATTAGCAAAAAATAGAAAGGAACTACACATATGAAAAGATTATTAAGTATTTTATCAACAATCACTTTAATTGGCATAAGTACAATAAGTTTAGTTGCTTGTAATAAACCACAAGAATATACAACCAAAGAATTAGCAAAATTAAAAGAAGAAAACAAAATAAATACAAATAACCAAGAAATCAAAGATAATA
>NZ_RXFZ02000249.1:0-1133 GCF_044714365.1 Spiroplasma sp. hy2 | reverse complement strand
TTTGTTTAGTTCTTGTCAAGCATAGTTATTGATTTTATTTTTTATAATCAATATTTTGTTTTGGTATAGTAATGGTATTTATTTTGGTTTTCTATTGGAAGAAAATATATAATAAAAATAGGTGATTTACCAAACAGCAAAAATGATATGATGAAGACCATATCTTGGTGTTGTATTGTTTGTCTTGCTACTCGGTGGTTTTATGCAAGTTCTTGTGCTTTGTTGCTAGGGGAGTTAGTCTAAGTTGTCTAATTCCGCTAACAGTTGCTCTAGTTCTTCTTCGGATAATTCTGGTGGGTCGCCCTTGTTTTTTTCGTACAGAGTATTATAATCAATAACAAGAGAATTATTTTCTCTGGTAGATGATTTCGCTTTATTTGCAGAATACTTGTTTGTTACGAAAGAATGGTATTCTGCTTTTAGTTTGTCGCTTTCAGCACAAATTTGTTCGCGGGCTTGTTGGTAAGTTAACCCACTTAAAAATGGGTTGGTTGCTTGTTCTTTTTCGTATTTGTGTTGAGACACAGTTAAATAATGCAATTCTTTAATTGCGGTGTCTTTAATTGCTTGATAACCTGCTAAGCGATATTTATTATTATCTCGCGTGTTATAAATTCAGTAGGTAAAAAACATATCAATGCCAACCAAAAAGTATTTACCAGTTTTGTCTAAGAAACACATTTTTTAGGGACACAAATAAACTTGTCATAAATTTTGACTTTATAACTATCTTGGCGGGTTGGGTGTTGGCGAACTAATTTTTTCGGTAAGTAAAAATTAGAGATATGTTTGTTCTCATCAAGTTGATTAATAACTTTATAACTCAACCCATTGATCTCAACAAAGTGGTAATTGAGTTGTTCAGTTTGTTGTACTTTTTGCATAATATATATGTTCCTTTCTGCGGTTTTAACCGTTTTTTAACCCCTTATTAGCGTTGATATTTTCCAAAATGTAGAATAACTTCTTGCATAACCTAGTTATTTTAAAATTCCTATAAAATATATTTAAAATAGAAATTATAGGAATCTAAAATTATGAAATTTGATAAATTTGATTTTATTAATGATAAAGAATTATTCCGATTAACAGGAATAAAACAAGCCACTTTTAATAAAATGTTAGATATTTTA
>NZ_RXFZ02000248.1:0-1139 GCF_044714365.1 Spiroplasma sp. hy2 | reverse complement strand
TAAAAAAATAATCAACTGCCTTATTATATGTTTCTTTATTTTGTTTGTTTTTACTTTGGTAGGGATATAATTTTTTAAATCTACTTGTAAGATGAAATTTATCTATCGTGTAATGTACTTTATTTTTAGGAAAATATTCTTGAATAAATTTTGCAATATTTTTAATTCAAGGTGCACCATCACCTAATACCATAATTTCAATATTGTCATTAATATCATAATAACTTGTAATTAATATAAGTAATTTACTAACAAAATTAGTTAATTTACTATTTTTTCTAATATATTCTGGAATATTATCCAATTCTATAACACCCAATTTATTTTCAATTACAGGTCTTTTTTTAGTTGATTTTGCTTTATCAAAACCAGTATAAACAGTTGAAAATATACTATGTTTTTTTATTTTTTCTTTTCCTATTTTATTTTCATTTCACATTTTTAAAAAAGTTCCATCAATTTGAATATATAAAGTATGAGGTACATTTATTTTTTTATCAGTTTTATTAATATAATATTCTTTATCAGTTTTTGCATTTTTCATAATATTTGAAATTGTTTTTATACAAATTTTTACATGTTCCATAGTATCTAAAATATCTTGATATGTTTTTTTCTTGCCAATAAATGATAATATTTTTTCTTTAACAGAATTATCTATTCTTTGTCATTTTTCAATACCTAAAAGTTTGTCCAAAGGAAAAATATATTCTTCTTTTCCTGTTTGTGGATTAATTTTATAATATTTTCTTCTTTTAAAAGTTATTTTTCCATTTAAAATAGTTAATGTTCTTGGTTTTATTTCTTTTACTTTATAATCTTTAAATTCTTTTAAAGTTTCATCAATTTTATAATTTTTAAAAATTCATTTATCATAATTTTCTAAATTTTGTTGAATAATTTCAATACTTTGTTTATCTAATAAAATATTAAAATTGTTAAAAAAGTTGTTATTAACATTTATCATTTTTTACCCTCTTTTCTTAATTTCAAACATTATCACAAAAATAATAAAAAATCAAAAAAAGATAGCTTTAATTTTGTAGAAAACTCTTGATATTTATAGAATATACTTAATTTTAGGTATATTTTTAATATATAAGAGGTAAATAATTGATGGAAAAAATAATTACAGAAWW
>NZ_RXFZ02000247.1:0-1141 GCF_044714365.1 Spiroplasma sp. hy2 | reverse complement strand
AAAATTTAAAGCAAAATCATAATCTTACACAAAATTAGTTTTCAAATTGTCATATTGATGATTTTTTTTATTTCATCAAGAGTTTTCGACAAAATTAAAGAAAAATTCAACTTTTTTTAAAAACATAATTTTTATTTGAAGAAATAATTTATAAATTTATGAATTTTGATACACTAAAAAATACTTTTTAAAGTTATTACTAATTTTAAAAAGTATTTTTATTTTTTATAAAGATAAAAATTGATTTTGAGAGTTATTTAAATTAAATATATTAAATTCAATTTTTTCTTTATTATTTTTATTAGTTTTATCAACTTTCTCATCATTAATTTGATTATTAAGTCTTAACATTGAACCAATTAACATATTGATAAATGTTTCTTTACAATATATTTTTGCACCTCGCCCTTTAACAGCCTTAATATAATGCGATACATCGCCTTCAACATGACAACCAATATTATATTCTAATGTTTGGTTTTCAATGCCTTCTTTATTATTTTTAATTAATGTAATAGCTTTATTCAAAAAATCTAATTTAGAATCGCTTATAAAAAATTTAACTATCTTCTAAACACTGTAATAATTCTTCATATTTACCATTAAAAAAATAATCAACAGCTTTATGATATGCTTCTCTATTTTCCTTATTTTTATTTTGAAAGGGATATAGTTTTTTAAATCTACTTGTAAGATGAAATTTATCTAAGCTATATGATATCTTGTTATTTTTATATTTTTCTTTTACTGCTCTATAAATTTTTTTAATTTGTTTTTCACCATCACTTAATATTAATATTTTAGTATCTTCATTAATATCATAAGTATCCATTAATTTAAAAATTTTATCAATAAAATTATCAATATTAGATTTATTATTTTTATTCATCATTTGGAAAACGCCTTTTTTCTTTTTCATTTTTATTTTGGTTTTTGTTGACTTTTCTTTATCAACACCAACATGCATAGTAGCAAGAAATATTTTATTTTCAACTTTTTTTTTATTTTCTCACATAGGTTCAAAAGCCCCATCAATTTGAATAGACTTCTTGCATAACCTATTAAAATAATTGTAAATATTTTTAAAAAGATACTAATAGCAAATTATAATTTTAATTAATTATGTCTTTTATTTAAAAAT
>NZ_RXFZ02000246.1:0-1165 GCF_044714365.1 Spiroplasma sp. hy2 | reverse complement strand
TATWATCAAATTTATCAAATTTCATAATTTTAGATTCCTATAATTTCTATTTTAAATATATTTTATAGGAATTTTAAAATAACTAGGTTATGCAAGAAGTCTAATATATAAATAACTTTCATCAAATAAAATAACACTATCATCTGGGGGAACTGGTTTTGTTCTATCTGTAAAATCTAAATTTTTAAATGTTAAAACTTTAACTTTATTATCTTCTAACGGATAATTACTATAAATTTTATCTGTTAATAATTTCATAGTTTGTGATAAATAAGTTAAAAGTAATGTTTTACCAGTTCCTAACTTACCAATAATTACCGATAACGGATTATCTCAAACAAAATTAACTAACCGAAAAGCATTTAACTGATAAAATATGTTTTTTCAAACTCATCATACAAAATAAACACATTGCAAAGCAAACAATAATCAAAATACTAAACCAGTATAATTTAATGAAATTATCCAAAGTAATAAATCAATTAAACTAAACAAAATCATTGAACCACTAATATAACAATAATTTTTTAAGAAAAATATAAACTTTTTCATTACTTAAAATACCCAACTATTTTAAAAACCATTCACAATAAAAACCACGTTAAAAATAAAATCACAATTCACACACCAATCATAAGAGTTAAATATTCATTTTGAGTCAAAGTTCAAGTTGTAATACTTTCAACGTTAGATTTATCAATAAATAAAAATACATGAATAAAAAACTCTTTTAATTTTTCTCAATCTTTTGTCATAATTTAAAAACTTCACATTTTTTGAATAAGTTTAAAAAATATTCCAAAAAATAAAACAATAAATAATACAAAAGATATAACATATAAAAATTCAGGGGCATTTGAGCCAATAATATAGCTAACAAATTGAACTCAATAATCATATAAACTCATTTAATTTAAGTCTTTCAAATCATTAATTAACTTATCTACTTTTTCATCACTTCAATTTGTTAGATTCTTGTTAGTTGTTTTTACTTTTTGGGGTTCACCATGAAATATTGCTTTTTTCATTTGTGTAAAATAATTTTGTTTATATTGTAAATTGTAAATGCAAATGTAGCACTTTATTGAAAAAGAATAAAGTGCTTTTTATTTTGTAAAAAATACTTATATTTATTGGATTAATCGTTAGATAGTATCTTTTWTWT
>NZ_RXFZ02000245.1:0-1185 GCF_044714365.1 Spiroplasma sp. hy2 | reverse complement strand
TTTTTATATAAAATCAATAAAAAATATTATTTCAACACTTTTTAATTAAATTGTTGATTATTTTTATGGTGATGTTAAGATGGTGTCGTAAAAATTAAGAAAGGAAGATAAAATATGAATTATGAAATCTTAGTTGGTATTGGTGTTGGTGCTTGTTTTGTAGGTATTTTAGGTTATAAAGGATTGGAACTTTTAATTAAAAAAGTAACTAAAAATAAACTTAAAGAGTCTACAAATAAAGTAGTAGGACAAGAAATATTAGAAGCTATTCATTTAGGTTTAATTCAAACTGCTAATACTTTGGGTCTTGGTAATACTGAATGAGCACAAGTATTAGAAACAAATAAACCTATTAGTGAAGATGAATTTAATCAAATTGTTAAAGTACAAAGAGCCAAAAAATCAATTTCTAAAAAAGATATTAAATTATCTAATAAAACAATTAAAGTCTAAAAAAGACTTTTTTTGTTTATAATGGTGATGCAAAGAGGTGAAATTATGGCAGATATAACAAAATTAGAAAGTTTTAAATTAATAACATTAGAAGAGTTTAAAAATTGAGAGGGGTTTGATAAATTAGTAGCACAATAATGGTAAAAAACTTTATGATGATAATATTTCAAATTATTTAATTGAAGGTATTTCAAGAGCAAGTTTACAATTAGATAGTATTTGTGGTTATCGTTTAGAAACGGAATTTCCATTACTTGATCCAAATAGTGAGATTGATAAAAAACGCATTAATTATGTAAAAATTGCTTGTTGTTTACAAACTCAATATTTAATAAGAACTGGGATTGAATATTCTAGTGGTGGTGAAAATAGTAGTGATGGTGTTGCAAGTTATACATATCCTACTAATATGAAAATAGAATTTTCACCAGATGTTATTAGTTTATTAGAAAAAGCAAAGTTTTATAAATCACAAACTATAACTAAAATAAACCCTGATAATTATGGTTTTAAAAATGAATATCATACTTGATTTGGTCGCCCTGATACTAATCATAAAGATAGACCAATTATGTTAAGTGAAGCAGATGCTAAATATGTATGAAAAAATAGTATTTTTAGATCTAATACTTTGTCTATTATTCCTTGGGCAAATACTGAAAAAAGTGGTATATGACAAATTGAAGTATCACAAGAAATATTAACAAAATATATTGATAATTATATAAAAAA
>NZ_RXFZ02000244.1:0-1200 GCF_044714365.1 Spiroplasma sp. hy2 | reverse complement strand
GTTTTTCTTGTGGTGCTATTCATTCTAAATTGTCTCTAATTTCTTGATTAGCAGTATTTATTTGGTTTTCTTTTTTTAATTGTGCTAATTCTTCAGGTGTACATTCTTGTGGTGTATTACAAGCAATTAAACTAGTTGTACTTGTTCCTACTAATGAAATTGCACCTAAAATACTTAATATTTTTTTCATACATTATTCCTTTCTGATTTTAAATATAATTTGTTAATTTAATTAAAAATGGAAATAATTAAACTATTTCCATTATTTTTAGTAGTAAAAAATTGGGGGTTTTAAGATAAAAATTATTTTTTTATTAATATTTTATTTTTAATTTTATAAAACCTTAATTTTTGTTATTAATTATAAAATTTATAAATTATTTAAATTAACAATACTTTCTAATTCCGTTTACTCATCCAGTAACTCCACCAGTTGCACTTCCACCTAAAGCGCCAGTTGCGCCGCCAGCTAATGTACCAGCTCCAGGAACCACACTACCAACTGCTGCACCACCAACGCCACCAGCTGCTGCACCGATTGCTGCTTCCTTTACTGATTCTAAAAAGCTATTACCAATACAAGAAAAAACATCTCTTTTATTTCTATTTAATTTTTCTAAATTATTTGTTTGTGAATAATTAATTTCACTATTTTTGATAGTTTCTTCTTTTTGATAAGGACTAGCGGCAATTGTTGTTGGGACAGCAGTTCCACTAATAGTTAATACACTTAATAAACTTAGTAATTTTTTCATTACTGTATTTCTCCTTTTCTTAATCTTTAAACTTCTTATTTTTCAAGATCTAACTGCATTATATATATATATATATATATATGCAAGCAAAATTATGAATTATTTACAAAATTTTATCTTGAAAAATAGCTCTTATGACGCGCTTTAAGGCCTAAATTAGCAATAAAATATATTAAGTTTAGATTTATTTGTATACAAAATATGTTGCATTTGTGAACTATTGGTATATAATTAAAAGCATAGGTTTAATCTTTTTCCAATAAAAAAGAGTTTATGCTGACTTGTTAATCGAACAAGAATAAAAAAAGAGGAGTTTATAAAAATGGCACTTACAAAAGAACAATTAATAGAACAAGGTTTAAGTGAAGAGATTGCAGAAAATATCTTAAATAAGTTTAATAATGAAGCCAAACAAATTAGAGAAAGTGTGCAAAAACGCGAADAT
>NZ_RXFZ02000243.1:0-1219 GCF_044714365.1 Spiroplasma sp. hy2 | reverse complement strand
AASMATTAGTTTATTCAACTTATAATTTAAAACAATTAAATCCTAAAACTAATAGAGTTTATTTAATTAATGAAAAAACCAAAGCAATAGATGCTCAAACACCAGTTAGTATAACACCATTAATCCCAAACAATAAATTAAAAGCATTTCCTAATTTACCAACTGCACCAACTAAAATCCCAGCTCCCCCACCGATAATTAAAAACCTTACAGTTGTTTTAATTGTTGCTGAAATTGTTTCGGTCAATTTCTTGCGTTGTAATAAACAACCAACAAGAGCAAATAAACCAATCAAAATTGCTGGTGTACCAATAAATTCTTTAAAGAAATTTAAAACATAATCGCCAGTTGTTAAAGATAAAAACTCGACATTTTTATCCCTCCTTGCTAATTATCATTTTTGTAGTATTAAGATAACGAAGGTTTCTTCTAACATCTTAAATCAAAATAGACATATGTAACATATGTCTATTTTGATTTTATTTTTTTCTTTCTTCTTTGCAATTTGTTTTCTTCTTTTTGGTAATAACTAGTAAAATTGTAAATTTTTTGCAAATTTATGCAAAAGTATTTCTAATGTTAATTATTTGGTAAAACAAAAACACATGTTAGATTAATAATCTAACATGTGTTACATTATTGGCAAAAGATATTAAATCCAATCTTATTTTGCACGTTTCATTGAATTCATAACCTTTTTAATATCTGCTTCCGACGGTTTGCGTCCCATTTGCATATACATTGCTCGAATTTGTTTTTCAGTAATTGGGGGATTATCACGTAATTGTTTCTGCACAATTTTTTTGGTAATTAAAAATCCTAAAACCCCACCAATAATTAAACAACCAATCCCAATAATAAGTCCTCCTCATCAAGGCATTCTTGTTGTCCTCCTTTTTTGTAATAAGTAATTATTAGCATAATTCCTATAATATTTTAACATATTTTTTAAAATAAGTCTTATTTTCCTGGTTTTTAAGAATCTGCTTTTCTTCGATTACATTTAGTATGGATAGCAATGATATTATCATTGTGATTTAACTGTAATATCTATTTGTACATATTGTTATTTTGTCATTTTATCTATATAAAAATAAAATAAACTCATATAAGTTCTTTAATTTTGTCGAAAACTCTTGATGAAATAAAAAAAATCATCAATATGACAATTTGAAAACTAATTTTGTGTAAGATTATGATTTTGCTTTAAATTTTTWAW
>NZ_RXFZ02000242.1:0-1230 GCF_044714365.1 Spiroplasma sp. hy2 | reverse complement strand
MAARAAATTAGAGACAATTTAGAATGAATAGCACCACAAGAAAAACCATTCAATACGGTTGATAATAAATGATATTATGTAATATGAAAAGGTGAAAATAAATATCATTTAAACAAATTTAAAAATATTATGCACAACGATGAACTAATAATTAATGACGGTACTAACCACTTTTATTTAAGATTAGACCTTGATTTGAATTTGTTATATGTATATGAAACTTATCAAGGAAAAGAAACTAAGTTCCATTATTGAAAAAATAAAAATAATGATTATATTAAATCAGTTTATCGTTGAAATGGTGAAGAACAAAATTTACCTAACTTAATTATTGATAAAGATGATAATGTAAAAGTTAACGGAGAATAGAAAAAAGAGATTTAATAATCTCTTTTTCTTTTATCTTGGTTTTATTGTAATTTTAACAGGATTATTGCTACTATTTCTAATCCCCAAAACATTTGAATTATTTATATTAAATTTTATACTTCCATCTGAAATAGGTGTTTCATATTCGGTTGTACCTCAATATCAAATATCTCCATATCCCTCAACTCCTAATAATTTAGGAATCATACTTTTTGATATTCTAATTTTTAATTTCATATTATTAGTATAATATGCTTGAAGTTTAGTTTCTTTAATTTTCTCGTTATCATTATTATATAATTTTGTTATTTGCAACAATAAATAAATAAACGCTTCACCTAAATTAGTTTTATATTTAGTTCTATATTCTTTATTTATTAATCCATTAGTATAACCAGTAGCAACTGTTTGAATATCATTTATTTTTATATTATCAGTATATAAAATAATTGTATTTTCAAAATTAACTTTATCAATTTGTTCCATTCCTTGTGTTTTTATTTTTACACCGCCCAAATTACCTAAATAATCTGAACAGCCTGTTCTACCAACTAAAATTTCAACATTTCTATTAGGAATAAAATTTTCTATTTCAGGTGGTCCACATTCAACTTGTAAATTATTAAGATTACTTATTTCTATTGTTTTATAAGAACTAATAAATTTACTAATATTTTGAATTGTTGGGTCAATTTGTTTTAAGTCAAGTTCTATTTCAGAATATCCAAAATATTCTGTATTTTCATCAAAAAAATTATTATGTGCAATATTATACGGCGGTGTTGTTTTTTTACATTGTCCTAGTTGAATTGCGTTAAATAATATAGGTAATTTTGCATTAGCAGGCATAATATTTTWTAT
>NZ_RXFZ02000241.1:0-1239 GCF_044714365.1 Spiroplasma sp. hy2 | reverse complement strand
WTAATAAAATCAAATTTATCAAATTTCATAATTTTAGATTGCTATAATTTCTATTTTAAATATATTTTATAGGAATTTTAAAATAACTAGGTTATGCAAGAAGTCTATTCCATTAGGAGTAACTGGCAAAATATATTGAGTATCATTAGGTTTAAAATCACTAGTATTAACAACTTGTCAATCATTAGTACCACTACCTTTTAATTGATAATGTTCATTAATATATTTAGTAGTTGGCAATGTATCATCAGTTGCTTCTAATTCAGGAGTGCCATTTGCTTTAATAATACTAAAATCTGCAACTTGGTCATTATTTTGGAAACTTTGATCTCATATTCTTAATTCACCTGTTTTTTTGGTCAAAAGATGCATTTGCTCTACCACTTTGATTTGGCATTAATTTAATACCAATTTGTTGTGTTCTCATATAATTAACAAATTCACCGCCACTAGTTGGGTCATCAATTGCTAAATCATCATTATAACCGTTTGTTACAGATATTTTTCCTTTATTATTACCACCCTCAGTAATAGCAAAATCAGTAGGATTTAATGTTTTCATTATCATTATAGATTCTGGATTAATAATATTACCAGTATTAGATTTTCACACTTTATTATTTTCATCATAATAAATAGTATCATTATCAAACGGAACAATAAATTTAATATATTCGTTATAATCAATTTTAGAAAAGTCATTAATAGTTGGATAAGTAATATTTATTGAATTATCTGTTTGTAATCGTTCTTTTAATCAAAATAATAATGTTGGATAAAAAGTTTTTTTAGTAATATGTTTATATTCTTCTTCTAATGAATAAGCATAATTATCTAAACTATAATTATATGGTCTAGATACTGTTTTACTAGATATAATATCAATAATTTCACCTGCTAATTTTAAAGCATTTTTAACATCTCTGATAATAGTATCATTTGCTTCAGGGTCATTATTTTGAGAATAAGCTACACCACCTTGAGAAAATGAAGCACTACCAGTTAAATCATTTACTCCTTTTGGTAAATATCAATTTATAACTGCTAATAAACAAGCAGATTGAATATAACTTAATCATTTATCATATTCAATTAAACCAGTATTATCTTTTTTAATTCAAGGAAATAAATCTTTTTTATTAATTTTATCAGATATTGTTCCACCTGATAATCTATCCATTCATAAACTAGTTTTTAAAATAGCATTATAAATTAAATTATCATTATAAGCAGATTGWT
>NZ_RXFZ02000240.1:0-1260 GCF_044714365.1 Spiroplasma sp. hy2 | reverse complement strand
AATTCTGTAATTATTTTTTTCATTAATTATTTACCTCCATATATTAAAAATATACCTAATTTTAGGTATATTTTATAAATATCAAGAGTTTTCGACAAAATTAAAGGCTATTAGTATCTTTTTAAAAATATTTACAATTATTTTAATAGGTTATGCAAGAAGTCTATTCTTAACAGATTTTTTCATAGTTTATAAAATACTATCTTACTTATTGTGAAAATTATTTTAATTAAATTAATACACTTTTTGATTTATTTACCATTTATAATTATTTTTATATATAACAAAATAATTAATATTAAGTATTATGGAAAGAATTAAATATATAAATAATTTTAATAAAAGATACTAATTATTAAAAAATTTAATAAACAAATTGTTTCATACAAAAATATGATATTATATATCATCTTTTTAATCCATTTCTGTTTGTTTGACTCTTGCTATTAAAAGATCTAAAAATGGTTTAATATCATTTTGAAAAGTAAAACTAATAAATAAAGCTGTTCCGCCGCCAGATATTGCAAAGGCATTTTTATTGGTTTGTAAAAAGTTATTAAGATTGATTTTACTTTGATGTTTTTTAGTAAAACTAATGAATCCATATTTTAAGGTTGAATTAATAAAAATTAGTAAGCTATTTTCATATTCTTGTAAAAATTTATTTAATTTATTTCGTATTAGTTCAAGTGTTATTTTTTCATCATTAATAATAATTTCTTTGATTGTTAAATTATTATTAATACTTGTTTCTTTGAATCGAAAAACAGTATTATCAATTGTTTGTAATAATAATTTATATTTTTCTTTTGCAATTTCATTTAATTGTTTTTCTAATTGTTCAATTTCCGTATTTAAACTATTTTTTGCAATTATTGTTGTTGGAATTTCAAAATTAGGTATTATGAAATTAAAATCAGCATCATAACTTTTAATTTTTTTAATACTTTGGTATAAATTATCTTTTTTTTGGTTAATTCAATTAGCAAAATAACTTTCTGTTGCTTCTTTATTTGTTGAAAATTGTATTCGAACTTTCTTTTTATCAACTCAACAATCTCAAATTTCAAAAAATGCAAATTGTAATTTCAAACACGTTTTTCCAAAGCTCTTATTAATAAAATGATAACATCATTTAAAATAAATGCAACTATTTTTTAAAAAAATTAAAATATTTCTTTAATTTTGTCGAAAACTCTTGATATTTATAAAATATACCTAAAATTAGGTATATTTTTAATATATGGAGGTAAATAATWA
>NZ_RXFZ02000239.1:0-1264 GCF_044714365.1 Spiroplasma sp. hy2 | reverse complement strand
WTTTARWWWTTAAATAAAAGACATAATTAATTAAAATTATAATTTGCTATTAGTATCTTTTTAAAAATATTTACAATTATTTTAATAGGTTATGCAAGAAGTCTAATTAATTAAAATTATAATTTGCTATTAGTATCTTTTTAAAAATATTTACAATTATTTTAATAGGTTATGCAAGAAGTCTAATGATTAATTACTTTTTTATCATATGCTTTTTGACCTGTTTTAGGATCTAATACTGGAACTATTAATTTAGATATTTGTTCACCATTACTTTCTAATTCTTTACGATTAAAAGGTAATAATTTGTTTAAATAATCTATATGATCTTGATAAATACTATCAGGGTTAGTACTTGTAATTAATATTAATTTTTTATAATCACGAACTGCTTGCATAATAGCTTCTTTTTCTGATTTACTAAATTCATTTGCTTCTTCAAGTCAAATAATACATAAATCAGCACCATTTGCTCGTGCTGTACCTTTACCTAATACTTGCGATGAATTACTTTTTCTAGCACCTTGTAATTTAATAAAACTACCATTAGGAAATGTTCAAGTAGGTTTATTAAAACGAGCATTATATTGATAATGACCGCCTTTTCATTTTTTAGTAGGATTAAGGATTAAACCAACTTTATCTAATGCATCTTGAATATCTTGTTGCATTTCAGCAGTATCAGCACTATTTAATCTAAAACCATATATTGCTATTTTTTTATCTTTATTAGCTAATACAACACAACTTAATAATGCTATTAATTCATCAATAGAGTATGTTTTACCCGCTTTCCGACTACCTGCTAAATTAATCTCATCAGCAATATATTCAGTATTGTTTAATAAGCTAATTACTATCTTATTAAGATAACTATATTCATATAACATTGCCATTATATCTTTCTCCCATCTGTTATGTTAATTACTGGGGGAGCATAATTTATTTCAGTTTCATTTTCACGGCCATAATACTGTGCATATACTGATACACCCCCTTAGTTTCGTTTAAGAGATGTAATTTTATATTATTTTCTAATATTCTTATTTTCATTTTAAGTTCATTAAATGCTAATAAATTACTGTATTTTAAGGCATTATATTCATCTTCTTCTAAATTGCAAAAGATTAATAAGGTTTCTTTTGTGGCAAGTTTGATATTATTTTCTTTACAATATTCATCAAATTTTGTTAATTTTTGCTTTATTTTTGTTAAATTTGCAATTATTCATCACTTTTTATCTACTTTTGCCATCTTTTTTMCT
>NZ_RXFZ02000238.1:0-1274 GCF_044714365.1 Spiroplasma sp. hy2 | reverse complement strand
AAAAWAAAANNANNNGATGGTATTTTAGAATGAATAGCACCACAAGAAAAACCATTTAATAAGGTTGATAATAAATATTATTATGTAGTATGGCGTGGTGATAAAAATCAAAAATGATATTTAAGTAAGTTTAATAATGATACAAAATTAGAAGATGGAAATGACAAAAAAATTAATAAATTAAATAATTCTACATTATCTTTATACTTTTATATCGATGCTAGTTTTCCAGTTTTAACAACAGATATTTTTTCAGAACATATAAAAATCCCTTGAAGTAGTAAAAGTAAGTATATTAATTCAGTTTATCGTTGAAATTTAGATACTAATGAACCTGATTTAATTATTGATG
The DNA here is from genome assembly GCF_044714365.1 of Spiroplasma sp. hy2. Lineage (NCBI taxonomy): Bacteria > Bacillati > Mycoplasmatota > Mollicutes > Entomoplasmatales > Spiroplasmataceae > Spiroplasma > Spiroplasma sp. hy2. Next base: position 922 of record NZ_RXFZ02000238.1, on the reverse strand, counting down.
AAAACGGTAATGTAAAAGTTAAAGGAGAATAAAAAAAGAGATAATTAAATCTCTTTTTCTTTTACCTTGGTGTAATTGTGATTTTAATAGGGATATCACTATTATTTATCATACCCAATACACCCAAAGCATTAAGGTCTATTGTTATATCTTTATTATTACCTGCATAATTTAAATTAATTTGAGCCAACAATAATAACTGGGCAAATAATACTTTTATAAATCTAATTTTTAATTTCATATTATTTGTATAATATGCTTGTAAATATGTTTCTTTAATTTTATTATCATCATTATCAGATAATTTTGTTATTTGAAGTAAAAAATTAACTGCTCCACTTTTTTCTGTATAATAAATGCTTTTATAATTTCCACTTGGCAAACCAGTAGTAGAAGCAGTAGAGAATGTTTGAACTTCATTAGTTATATTATCAGTATATAAAGTTATAATATTATCAAAATTAATATTATCATTTTGTGGTAAGCCTTCTTTTTTTAAAGTTATATTAGACAATAAACCACTATTAAAATCGCAACTATTAGCCCCGCCTATAAGATTAATATTTCTATCCTTAATAAATCGCTCTATTTCAGGTTTAAAACATCTAACTTGTAAATTATTAAGATTACTTATTTCTATTGTTTTATAAGCATCTTGGAATTTACTAATACTTTGAATTGTTGGGTCAATTTGTCTTAAATCAATTTCAGTTTCACAATAACCTTCATTAAATTCATCAGAAAATAAATTAACAGGAGTACCATAATGTTGTGCTTTTTTACATTGTGGTGGTGCTGTAATTTTAGTTTTTAATGCTTGTCCTGTTTTAGCATCTCATATATCTTTGGTATATTCTGGGTAATTATATGGTACTGGCGGAAGAACATATTCTGGATAATTAAATGTTGGTATTTCATAGTR
>NZ_RXFZ02000237.1:0-1288 GCF_044714365.1 Spiroplasma sp. hy2 | reverse complement strand
ATTTTTAAATAAAAGACATAATTAATTAAAATTATAATTTGCTATTAGTATCTTTTTAAAAATATTTACAATTATTTTAATAGGTTATGCAAGAAGTCTATTATAAAAATTTTTAATGTCTGATAGTTCTTCTAAGTTTATTATTTCTTTTAGATTATTATCATTTGAGATAACTTCTTGGTATATTTTATATTTTTCATCTAATTCTGCTTTAAAATCTGCATATTCATTAGCAATAACTTTTAAATTATTAATAAATTCGATTCTTTTCATTGCAATTTTCTTTCAATATTATTTTTAATTATTATTTCATAAATAATAATTAAAGTAATTTATTTTAAAATTAATTTTAAAATCATATACTTATTAAGTTTATCATAATTTATTAGTACAAACACTAATAAGCAAATAAAAACTCAACAGATGTTGAGTTTTTATTATTTTTGTTAATTAAAATGTTTTAACAACTTTTTGAATTTCTTCATCATATTGGTCAATTAACTCATCTGGACTTAGGGCATTGGTTGGAGCAACTTTCGTTCCTGCAACAAGAATTGGTTTATTAACAGTAGCACCAACAAATTCTCATGTTCCTTTTAAATATTCGGTGTGATTTCCCCATGGATATCAACCAAAAGGAGCTCCTTGGGTTGTTAAAATTTGTACTTTTAAATGTGGTAATAACCCGATTGCATCACCTTTTTTTGCATATTTATATGAAAATGTTTTATCTGCAACTAACACATGATCTAAGTAATTTTTCATTAAGCCAGAAACATTAAAGTTGTTCATTGGACATACAACAATAACTTTTTGCACTTCTTTTAATTGATTAATATAAACATCAGCATCCTCTGCATTAAAATAAGTGCCAAAATTATCACACGTAAGTGTTTTAAGGGCCATTGGGGTTTCGTTTAAATCTAAACGAATAATTTCATCGTTTGCATTTGCTGCTTGATAATATTTAAGAAAACGAGCTGCTAAAGCTTTTGAATATGATTTTTCATTAGGACTAACCGTTCCATAAATTACTAATACTTTATTTGCCATGATTATCGTTCCTTTCTCGTTTTATTTTATCATATTTTATTCTCTAAACTAATTAATAATATTGCTAGAAACTGTTGAAAATGATAATTTTTGATAATTTAAAAAATTTAACAAAATTTTTAAAATATGTAAAATAAAGATGCAAGTAGGATTTTTAACCCTTATTAAGTCAATAATATATTTTTTATTAAAAATTGCTTTAATTTTGTCGAAAACTCTTGATATTTATAAATAA
>NZ_RXFZ02000236.1:0-1297 GCF_044714365.1 Spiroplasma sp. hy2 | reverse complement strand
WTAAATTTAAAGCAAAATCATAATCTTACACAAAATTAGTTTTCAAATTGTCATATTGATGATTTTTTTTATTTCATCAAGAGTTTTCGACAAAATTAAAGAAAAATATTATAAATTTAACACAAAAAAAGACTTAAAAAGCCCTCCTAAATATTACTTATTTTAATGCTGCAAGAGCAACTTTTAAAGCTTCATGTAATTGTGTCGCTGATTTTTCAAATTTAACTTGCTCTTCTTTTGTTAATTTTCACTCAATAATTTCTTCAATCCCATTAACACCAATAACTGCTGGTACACCAATGTAAGTTCCCGTAACATTATATTCACCTTCACATTTTGCACCAATTAAAAAGGTTGATCTTTCATCATTTAAAATTGCTTTTGCAATTGATGATAAACATACACCAATTCCATAAAAAGTTGCTTTTTTCAAATCAATGATTGTATAAGCCATTTTCATCATTTGTTGGTGCATATCTTCTAAATCTTTTTCTGTTAATTTTCCTTCTGCCACAAAATCAGCAATTGATTTTTGCATAATTGAAGCTTTTGATCAAACAGAAACTGATGAATCACCATGTTCACCCAAAACATAAGCATTAACACTAGCTGGAGCAATGTTTAATTTATTACCTACTAATCTTCTTAAACGTGCTGAATCTAAAGTTGTTCCTGAAGAAATAACTTTATTTTTTGCATAACCAGTTACTTTTTGATAAACTGATGCCAGAACATCCACCGGATTTGAAGCAATTAGCGTAACACCCTTAAAACCTGAGGCTTTAATTTTTAAAGCAATATCTTGCATAATTCTTGCATTATCAGCAACCATATCTAATCGTGTTTCACCATCTCGTTGTGGTCTTCCTGCTGTAATAACAATTAAATCAGCATCTTTACAATCACTATAATCACCAGCTTTAATTGTACTAAAACGATTTTCTAAAACAGCAGTTGCATCTGATAAATCAATAGCATTCCCTTCTGCTGCTTGTCGAAACGCATCAATTAGCAAATAATGTTGTGCAATACCTCTGTTCATCGCTGAATATAAAAAGCTGTTTCCAACCATTCCACATCCTACTAAAACTACTTTTCTCGTTGAATTTTCCATATTTCTTCTCCTTTTAAAAATCTCCTAGTTTATTATAGCAAAAAAATAAAAAATTTTTTAAAAAGACTCTTTAATTTTGTCGAAAACTCTTGATATTTATAAAATATACCTAAAATTAGGTATATTTTTAATATATGGAGGTAAATAATTAATGAAAAAAATAATTACAGAATTAATNNATAW
>NZ_RXFZ02000235.1:0-1308 GCF_044714365.1 Spiroplasma sp. hy2 | reverse complement strand
TTATTAATATTTTTAACGTCAGCAATTCGCTCTCTATATCATTTTTTATTATTAATTTCACCAGCAAAATTAAAATTAAAATGTCCAATCTTTAAATTATTAATAAACTTTTTAATTTGTTGTAATTTTTGTACTGTTGGTAATGTTAATTTAGTAGTTCCTTTGGGATATTTTTCTTTTAATTCTCTTGGTAATCGTTTTTTAATATAATTTCTTAAATGAGATGGTAACCATTTTCTTAATCAATATCTTCAAAATAAAGTTCCTGCATTAGATACAGCATTACTTAATAATTTTCATATTTCAACTGGAACAGTAGGATAAACATAAGGTCCATAAAACTTAGGATGTTTTGCTGTTTTTGTATATATTAAAATAGTTAAATTACCTGTTAAAGTTAACTTATTTGTAATATTAAACATACCACTATCAAGTCAACTACTATTTAAAGGCTGTCAATTAGTATTTAGATAATTTTCATTTTTAAATTGTTCTCTATTTTGAATATTATTATCTTTTTCTAATTGACTTAATATTTGTTGTATTTCTTTTTTATGACCTTTTTTAATTAAATCTAAATAAGTAAAAGGATTTAATCATTGATAAATATCTTCAACTTTACTTGTAATTTTATTATATTTATCAGTAATATAATTAATTGGTTTTAATATTTTATTTTGAACTTGATTAACTCTATTAATTAAATTTACAAATTTACTTATTAAAGGTTTATTTTCTAAATTAGATACTAATAAAGTTAAAACGCGTAATATTAGTAAATTCATTGTTTATTAAGAATTTTTAATTACAACATCAATTGGGTTTGTTTGACCCGTAGCGTTGTTTTTACCTTCAATTTGAACAGCAACAGTTTTATTGTTTGTAATATCAATTGGTCAATCTTCACCTTTACTTTCAATAAAGTAATCATAATCATTTTCTGTTAAAGAATTATTTACCGCTTTTACTGATTTTAAAACAACATCTTTAAATTGTGGTTTTAATTGTTCTGCTGTTGTTTGTGTTGGGTCTGTAACGTGAATAGTTGGTTTATCTAATTTATTAATTCCACTAATATCAATTTTATTTGATGATGGAATTACATAATCAACAGGAACTCTAAATGTTTTATTAAGATTACTTTTAGCAGTATTAATTTCATCTTGGGTTGGCGCTTTTTCTAAAATAATTTTACATGTTTTTGGATATAAAATTGTTGGTGTTGCATATTGTACTTTACCAATTCATTTAGGGTTAGCAGTATCATTATCTAAAACTTGTTGAATAGTATCCATATTAATTGGATAT
>NZ_RXFZ02000234.1:0-1308 GCF_044714365.1 Spiroplasma sp. hy2 | reverse complement strand
WTTAAATTTATCAAATTTCATAATTTTAGATTCCTATAATTTCTATTTTAAATATATTTTATAGGAATTTTAAAATAACTAGGTTATGCAAGAAGTCTAATGAATTATTTAATGGGGTAGTTTTACAATATTTTCACAATGATAAAGATAAAGAAAATATCGTAAATGGACCAGAAATTATTGATGTCGCACAGAAAACTTTAAGTAATTTAAAAAGTAAACTAAATACTTTTGAATTAAAAGCAAATCCAGGACTAGAAGTTGGTAACCCTTCATCTGAAACTGATAGCAAAAATGAAAACATATTACAAACAGGTAATTCAATCTTTTATACAGGGGGAATAAAACACGTCCCAAATGTAGTACCTAAACCAGCAAGATTAGAAAAATTAACTAAAGAACAAACGATAAAAATTTATAAAGAACATATTGCAACACAGCAGGAACAAAACCAAGAAATTGAAAATGAAAGATAAAAAGAGCAAAGCGCTCTTTTTATCTGTTTAAATTTAATTAAAAACTAAATTTAAAAACTGCTAGGATAAACTAGCAGTAATGTAAATAATAAATCTGGGCCTTGTCTGTTTTTGATAATAAACTAATAACTTATTGTGCTAAAACAGAAGTTATAATTTGAGGAACTACTCCAATTAAGTTAATACCAACACCATTACCCTGATCATATGATGGAATATTTCAGACATATCATTGTGCAATTAATAATGCAGCAACAATTCCAGCGACAGTTGCAATTTTTGGGATTGTGCTTAATAAGGCTGCAATAACTCCGCCAACTGATCCTAAATCATTTTGAACTTTGGTTAATAAAGCATGATTTAAGTATAAGTGTGAGTAAACAAAATAATAATCCCATTCATTAATCCCATCTTTTAAATTTTTAATATTTGTTAGATTAATATTTGATTTATTATTTTGATAAAATTGTTGATATGTTATTCGTAGTTTTTCCTCGGTTTTATATTATGTGCAGTTTTATTGTATGTATTATTGATAAATGTTGTATTCGATAATAATAATGCCGGGGTAGTTGCCAACGCAATTGCTCCAACACCAACTAAGATATTCTTATAACCAAACATTATTAATCATCTCCTGTAAAAATATCTATATTGACGCCGTAAATATTATTTACACTTTCATTATATTCTTCTCATTTTATGGCACAATTAATTTAGTGATAATTATCTTTAATTTTGTCGAAAACTCTTGATGAAATAAAAAAAATCATCAATATGACAATTTGAAAACTAATTTTGTGTAAGATTATGATTTTGCTTTAAATTTWWW
>NZ_RXFZ02000233.1:0-1309 GCF_044714365.1 Spiroplasma sp. hy2 | reverse complement strand
WARAAATTATCTAATATGCCATATATTTTGCCTTGGACAAACATTTTTCTTATTCATGTTACACGATTGATTATACCCGCTTCTTTATTCAACGAAGTTTGATGTTTTTTGGCTTTAAACATTTTAATTTTATAGCCTAAATAAGGGTAAATATCTTCTTGTAATTTTTGCATAAAGTCATGGGCATTAATATCATAATGAAATGTTGCATATTCAAAACCATCAAATTTATCAAAAGTATTGATTATTCATTGTCCATAATGTTCAACTATTTCATTTAAATTCATTGCATTTTTTGGGGTAACAACATTTTCTTCAATTAAATATTTATCATATTCATTATTTTCATTAATTTTATAGCCACTAAATAAAAATACAGTGTGGTCTTCACTACCGTTAGCATAATCAACACCAATTGAATAACTATCAAATTGATACTGTTTTGTATTGGAATTATAAAAATCTTGTAAATTATATTCTTTAATATATTTACGATAATTTCGTAAAACATAAATACTGGGGTCATTATCGTTATATTCAAAACCGTAGTATTCAAGTTCAAATAAATCAGGTCGTTCTTGTTTGTTTGTTAAAACAAGTTTTTTAGTAATATTAGGTATTTTATTTCAAACAGCACCCATTGTTAATCGTAAATTAAAAATACCCAAACCATTAAATGCTTGTTTGTTTTCTGAATATACTTGATTGTGTTCTTTTAAAATATTTTTAATTCTTTCATTTAAGGGTAAATATGGGGTTACAAATTTTTCATAAAAGACATGGTATTTATCAAAAGGATTAAAAGTAAATTGATTAGAATATGTTTTATGAAAATATGTTGTTACKGTTATGTATTGTTTTGTTATGTTGTCTCATTCTTGAAATGTCCAAGATAATTCTTTTACTGGAATAGGATTATCTAAATTATATTGTTCATTATCATTTTCATCCGTGTATTTTTCATAAGATACTTTTAAACTTTTTGAACGAAACATTGAAACTCTTAAATTATTATATCTTTTATCTAGTTCTTTATCAGTTAAAATTTCTTTTTCTTCGGCATGTATCATTTCATCTGTTCACGCCGATATAATACCACTACCTTTACCAACTTTACCCATAATTTTATTACCATTAGCATAGCCAGCAAAAGCAATACGAACACCACTAGGAAAAACAATCTCACCACCTTCTTTAACATTTTTAGGTCAAACAATGCCATTTTCATTGTCAGGTCCTATATCAATCCCATATTTATCGTATAGATAATTACAAACATTAATTGTATCGCCGAAAGTAGTATCTTSGT
>NZ_RXFZ02000232.1:0-1314 GCF_044714365.1 Spiroplasma sp. hy2 | reverse complement strand
AMWWTAGTTGCTTGTAATACACCACAAGAATATACAAAAGAAGAACTTAAAGAACTAAAAGAAAAGAATAAAATAAATACTACTAACCAAGAAATCAGAGATAATTTAGAATGAATAACACCCCAAGAAAAACCATTTAATAAAGTTGATAATAAATGATATTATATAGTATGGCGTGGTAATAAAAATGATAATTGAAGAATTGTTAATTTTAAACATACTGAATTAAAAATAGGAAAAATATTTGATAAATATAATAATAAATATACATTAGAATTAAGAGAAGAAACCGGATATCCATTTTATTTTACTTTATATGTTAGATATTCATCTTCTTGAGCTCCAGCAGATTGAGAATCATATAATAATGATACATATTTTAAATCTGTTTATCGTTGAAATGGTGATGAACAAAAATTACCCAAGTTAATTATTGATGAAAACGATAATGTAAAAATTAGTGGTGAATAAAAAAATAGATGTAAAAATCTATTTTTTTATTATCTTGGTTTTATTGCAATTTTAACTGGGTTATCATTTTTATTTCTAATTCCTAAATAATTAGGATTAGACATATCTATTGTTATATATTCATCATTACCTAAATAATAAATTAAATTTGTTGATAAATTAGCAAACATTACTTTTGAAAATCTAATTTTTAATTTTACATCATTAGTATAATATGCTTGTATATATGTTTCTTTGATTTTATCTTTATCATTATTAGATAATTTTGTTATTTGCAATAAAAATTTAATATATTCGATAGTTCCACCTTTTTCAGGTTTATATTTATTTGCATATTCTTCATTGGGTAATCCATTAGTATAACCAGTGGAAACTGTTTGAATATCATTAGTTATATTATCAGTATATAAAGTTATGGTATTATCAAAATTTACTTTATCAGTTTGTGAACGACCAGTTTGTTTTAAAGTTATATTATTTAATGAACCATAATTATATTTACAAAACTCATTATAACCACCACCATTTAAATTAACATTTCTATCAGGAATAAAATTTTCTATATTTGCTTGTGCACACTCAACTTGTAAATTACCTAAATTACTTATTTCAATTATTTTATAAGCATCTTGAAATTTACTTATACTTTGAATTGTTAGATCAATTTGTTTTAAATCAATTTCTATTTCATAATAACCCTCATTAAATTCATCAGAAAATAAATTAATATAATTTCCAGAAGAACCTTTTTTACATTGTGCTGGTGCTGTAATTTTAGTTTTTAATGGTTGTACTACACCAGCATCTCAGATATCTTTGGTATATTCTGGGTAATTATARKRR
>NZ_RXFZ02000231.1:0-1306 GCF_044714365.1 Spiroplasma sp. hy2 | reverse complement strand
GGTTAATTCATAAATCAATATTGCCGTCATTAGTCTCTAATAAACCAAAAATAGTTTTACCCATTAAACTTGCTGTTAATTCATTTTTATCTAATTTTTCTTTCCGACTTGGTGAATGTAAACCTTTACAATATATTTTGCTACCATTTGATAAAGTAAAAGTAAAATTAGATAAATTAATAGTATAAGGAATATGATTTTCATCTAACATATTTCATATATTTTGAAATACACTATCTTTTAAATCTTTACTTAAATACATACTAGAAATAATACAAATCGGTTTTTTAATTAATAAACTAATTTTTAATAATTCACCAAACATTTTAATATTTGAAATAGTTTTACCACTATATCGTGTTCCAATTTGATTAATTTCATTTACTAATTCATATTTTTTAGCAAAAGGATATTTATTACCAATAGTACTATTTTGTAATAACCAATAAGGCGTTTCTAACAAATAAGTAAAATGATTAAGCATTATTATCACTTTCTTTTTTAATATCTCTAATATCAGTTTGTAAATTAACTATTATTGGTTGTTGACTATTTAAGTTTAATTCTTGTTCTAACTGTTTTTCTTGCAGTGAATATTTATAATTAAATGCTCGTTGTCAATATAATTTAGCACCATCAGGTGATTTCATCATAAAGTTAATTATTTCACTTTCAATTTTATCAACTTGTTTTTCAAGTAAAGGAACTATCTTTTCGCTCGCATAAGTATCATATCTTCACTTGCGAGAAAGGTTGAATTCATTGGTTAAATCATTCAAAGTATATGGTTTATTAGGTGATTTATTTTGTCAAAATTCATCTATTTTACGATAAAATGTTCGTAAACTTGCTTTATTTGGATTAAATTCTTTCATTTTTTACTCCTTTTTGCATATTAAAATTGCTATTATTTAATGAATATGATTAAATAAAAGAGTAATAAAGAAACTTACCAAGAACTAAACACCTATCAAAATGTATTAAAGAACTTAATATTATTTTTATTATGTTTATTTTATATCAAAAAAAGACTTTTTCAAGTCTTAATTTTTTAATTTATAAACAAGTTTTTAGAGCTTTGGAAAATCTATTAAACTTTTATAAATATAATTTAAATATAACACTTTATATAAAAATGTCAAATAAATTCTTTAATTTTGTAGAAAACTCTTGATGAAATAAAAAAAATCATCAATATGACAATTTGAAAACTAATTTTGTGTAAGATTATACTTTTGCTTTAAATTTTTTAAACGTTAAAATATAATACCGTTGATTGTTGTTTTGGTGTTAAACCTTTATGCTG
>NZ_RXFZ02000230.1:0-1339 GCF_044714365.1 Spiroplasma sp. hy2 | reverse complement strand
WAWAAATTTAAAGCAAAATCATAATCTTACACAAAATTAGTTTTCAAATTGTCATATTGATGATTTTTTTTATTTCATCAAGAGTTTTCGACAAAATTAAAGAATAAAAGACATAATTAATTAAAATTATAATTTGCTATTAGTATCTTTTTAAAAATATTTACAATTATTTTAATAGGTTATGCAAGAAGTCTATTAAATTAAGAAGTGGTAATATTAGTCGCAGGATAACGGCAAGAACTGGCAACAATCATAAACTAACATTTCGTCCAACTAACTGTCCTAACCCAGCAATTGGTAAACCTAAGAGAAAATCACTATCTCCTCATGTTAAACCGTTTAAACTACCATTAGCATTTGTTAATGTATGCATATATTTTAAACCAAAAAATAAGAATGGAATAAAAGTCATTAAAACCCCATTTAGAAATGGACCAAAGATTGCTCCTCATACGCCTCCATACGCACTCCCAAAGACACCAGCGGTTGCTCCGACAAAGAAATGCGGAACAATACTTGGAATCACAATTGCTCAGCCAATAAAACTATGATCTTGTCAACCAATTTGATGAACAATAATAATTGTAATTGCCATCTAACGCTGCTTTTGCATTTGGTACTAACTTTTGAGAAATTCCTTTAAACTAAGGAACAATTTCGGCAATAAACATTCGAACCCCAATTAGTAATACTTCACCCCAGCAGCAAAGGTAAATGATTGTAATAATCCTTGGACAAAAACATCTTGACCAGTATTAAGAATGTTAGCATTAACTAAGGCATCATAGCCTTTCACACCCCATGCAGTAAAATAAATAATTAAGTATAAGAAAAACATTGTTATTGCAATTGCAATATTAGTATTACGTAAGAAGCTTAATCCTTTTGGAAACTTAATTTCTTCTGTTGATTTAAGTGGTTTACGACTTATTTTTGCAATTACAATTCCAATTCAAGCAGAAAACAAGTATGATAATGATCCGGTATGACCAACTGCTAAGGTATCTGATTTCGTAATTTTAATGACATATTTATTTAATAATGCTGGCGAAATAATCATTCATAGCGATACCAATAATGCACCACTAATAACAATAATTGGTAAATCTTCAGCTAAATTTAACCCCGCTAAATTTAAAACACTAGCAAAAATCATAATTAATGATCCAGCTAACACAATTTTTGGTAAACTATTTAAAAATAATCCAGGAATAACATCATTATTAGCAATAAGTGAAAAAGATAATGATTGCGAATTCTTACAGACACCAAACGGAACAAATTGTAGTTATATAATTGATATGTTTTCAATTCAAGCATTATATAAAGGTAATTTTWA
>NZ_RXFZ02000229.1:0-1351 GCF_044714365.1 Spiroplasma sp. hy2 | reverse complement strand
DAWAAWATATGAAAAAAATATTAAACATTTTAGGAACAGTCACTTTAATTGGAACAATCACAACAAGTTTAGTTGCTTGTAATAAACCACAAGAATATACACCTGATGAATTAACAAAATTAAAAGAACAAAACAATATAAAAACAAAAGATGGTATTTTAGAATGAATAGCATCACAAGAAAAACCATTTAATAAAGTTGATAATAAGTGATATTATGTAATATGGAGAGGAAATAAAGAAGATAATTGAAGATTAATTAAATTTAAATATTCTAATTTGGAAAAAAAAGTTTTAGATAAATATAATGAATATAATCTTAAAATAGAAGAAAAAGATTTGCTTATTTACGAAAATAAATTTCCATATCGTGTTTGGTCACGACGATTAAATATTAGTGGTAATAATTTTAAATCAGTTTACCGTTGAAATTTAAATACAAAAGAACCTAATTTAATTTTAGATGAAAATGGCAATGTAATAAAAGTTAATGAAGAATAGAAAAAGAGATTTAATATCTCTTTTTATTTTTATCTTGGTTTAAATGTAATTTTAATTGGGTTAGTACTTTTATTTCTAATGCCCAATACATTTGGGTTAGAAACATTTAATATAATTTCTTTATCATTACCAAAATGATAAAAAGTAAATTCATAAATCCCAAATAATAATTTAGGTAATAATGTTTTTGAAAATCTAATTTTTAATTTTACTTCATTAGTATAATATGCTTGTAAATATGTTTCTTTAATTTTACTATTATCATTATTAGATAATTTTGTTATTTGAAGCAACAATTTTAGTTTACCTTTATATTTTTCAGTTTCATAACTATTTTGATAATCATCATAATTTGGTAAACCATTAGTATAAGCAGTAGCAAATGTTTTAATATCATTATTTATATTATCAGTATATAAAGTTATTGTATTATCAAAGTTAACTTTATCAACTTGTGAACGACCACTTTCTTGTAAAATTATATTTGATAGTGAACCAAAATTAACATCACAAGTATAATCTCCCAAAAGATTAATATTTCTATCGGGAATAAAATTTTCTATATTTGGTGGCCCACATTCAACTTGTAAATTATCTAAATTACTTATTTCTATTGTTTTATAAGCATCTTGGAATTTATTTATACTTTGAATTGTTGGGTCAATTTGTTTTAAATCAATTTCAATTTCATAATATGAATAATTAAAATTATTATCATCAAATAAGTTAATATATTTTTTACCTATGGCCTTTTTCTTACATTGTGCTGGTGCTGTAATTTTAGTTAATAATGGTAGTACTACATTAGAAGGCATAATATCTTTTGTATATTCTGGATAATTATATNNRYR
>NZ_RXFZ02000228.1:0-1342 GCF_044714365.1 Spiroplasma sp. hy2 | reverse complement strand
TAAATAAAAGACATAATTAATTAAAATTATAATTTGCTATTAGTATCTTTTTAAAAATATTTACAATTATTTTAATAGGTTATGCAAGAAGTCTATTATATCTTTCGTTATATTTAATTAAAAACCCTATTGTAAACCAATAATTAAAGTAATTATAATTATCATTTTAATTATTAATAACATGTTCTAAGTAATTATACCGTGAAAAGTTTTAAAATTAAAATTAAAATTTTATTTTTTAACATATAATTAAAAAGAAAAAAGCCTATATTTTTTACTAAATTCCTATTTAATTAACAACAATGAAAGAAAAAACGAGGAAACTATATGCAACAAAAAAATAACATCTTTTTTATTAAAAAAATGAAATATTTATTTTTTTATAATTTCTCTTATTAGTTTAGGAGTTCTTATTGCAACGGGATGATATCAAATTGACTACCAAATTGCTGTTGAACTTGCAAAACCTTTATCAAATGAATTTGTTAAATATTGAGTCCGTTTTTATGATCAATTAGGAAATACTGAAATCGTTATTGTAATTATCATTTATCTAACAATATTATTAGAAACATGGTTTTTGCTTAAAATAAAACAAGAAAAGCAAAAATTTATAAAAAATTATTGGATTACTGTAATCTATTATTTTCTATCCATAGGAGCATGACTTATTGGTAATATTGTTAATTTAGCCTTAATTCCAAGTCTTGACGAAGGCTTTGGACCTGGAATTGACTATCTTCTATTTGATAATTATAAGTATAAATTAACAAATGCTATTTTAGTTTTTCTTTACCAATCATTCTTATTAGGAATTGGTCTTTATTATGTTCGCTATCGGTTAGTTAAAACTAACCGTTTGTTAACAGAACAGACATGAATAAAAGCAACTAAAGGATTAAGTTTTTTAATTAGTACATATATTATTATTGTGATTTTAAAAGGTGCAACACATCGAATCTATTATTATAATGCTATTTTTGGTGATTTAATTGATGCCCATTCTGAATTCTTAACTGCTTATCTTAAATCGGGTTTTCATTTTGGATATAACTTAGGTAACGGTTATCTTAATAATATTCCCTCAGAATGACAATATCCTTGGTGGAAACCACCAATTGGCTTATTTAGTAATGTTAATATGCCAACATTTAAAACCCCATGAGAATATGCTTTCCCAAGTGGTCATATTAATGCTACATATTGTACTGGCTCAATTATTCTTTTATTTTTGTAGAATAAAGGATGAAGTAGGAAAAAACAACCCTTATTAAAGGGTTGTTTTTTATTTGAAATAAAACAACTCCTAAAAGGAGGTAATGATAATTAAACAACAAATDAW
>NZ_RXFZ02000227.1:0-1360 GCF_044714365.1 Spiroplasma sp. hy2 | reverse complement strand
TAAATTTTTAAATAAAAGACATAATTAATTAAAACTATAATTTGCTATTAGTATCTTTTTAAAAATATTTACAATTATTTTAATAGGTTATGCAAGAAGTCTATTATATCTTTTTAAACTTTCAGGATTACATGTATTAATTGTTATTTTATTTTGATAACCACGAATAGCAAACTCTAAATCACTTAAATCTTTTTGTTGAAATTGATCACATTCTTCTCTTCAATCAATAACTAATTTATATTTATTTAAATCAGCAAAAGCTTTTAATTTTTCTTTCCGACTTGGTGAATGTAAACCTTTACAATATATTTTGCTACCATTTGATAAAGTAAAAGTAAAATTAGATAAATTAATAGTATAAGGAATATGATTTTCATCTAGCATATTTCATATATTTTGAAATACACTATCCTTTAAATCTTTACTCCAATACATACTAGCAATGATACAAATTGGTTGTTTAATTAATAAACTAATTTTTAATAATTCACCAAACATTTTAATATTTGAAATAGTCTTACCACTATATCGTGTTCCAATTTGATTAATTTCATTAACTAATTCATATTTCTTAGCAAATGGATATTTATCACCAACAGTACTATTTTGTAATAACCAATAAGGTGTTTCTAATAAATAAGTAAAATGATTAAGCATTATTATCACTTTCTTTTTTAATATCTCTAATATCAGTTTGTAAATTAACTATTATTGGTTGTTGATTATTTAAGTTTAATTCTTGTTCTAACTGTTTTTCTTGCATTGAATATTTATAATTAAATGCTCGTTGTCAATATAATTTAGCACCATCTGGTGATTTCATCATAAAATTAATTATTTCACTTTCAATTCTATCAACTTGTTTTTCAAGCAAAGGAACTATCTTCTCGCTCTTGTAAATTTCATATCTTCATCTGTTAGAAAGGTTGAATTCATTGGTTAAATCATTCAAAGTATATGGTTTACTAGGTGATTTATTTTCTCAAAATTGCTCTATTTTACGATAAAAAGTTGCCAAACTTGCTTTATTTGGATTAAATTCTTTCATTTTTTACTCCTTTTTGCATATTAAAATTGCTATTATTTAATGAATATGATTAAATAAAAGAGTAAATAAATCCTGATAAATATATAAAAGAACTCTCACAAGTTCTTTTTTATTATCTATATTTTACATCAAAATAAAAAAAAGTAAATTACTTTACTTTTTTCAGTTAAATTAATTTGCTAATAATTAACAACTAAATTATAACATAATAATTTTGTCGAAAACTCTTGATGAAATAAAAAAAATCATCAATATGACAATTTGAAAACTAATTTTGTGTAAGATTATGATTTTGCTTTAAATTTWTTA
>NZ_RXFZ02000226.1:0-1363 GCF_044714365.1 Spiroplasma sp. hy2 | reverse complement strand
TTAAAAAATTTAAAGCAAAATCATAATCTTACACAAAATTAGTTTTCAAATTGTCATATTGATGATTTTTTTTATTTCATCAAGAGTTTTCGACAAAATTAAAGCTTAAAATTAGCAAAAATAAATAAAATTGATGTAATAACAAATATTAAGAATTTTTATACTTTTAAATAATTAAAATAAGATAAATTTAAAAATTTATTACTTTTTGGTCGTCTTATTAAAAATAATGTGTTAATATGAACTTAACAAATAAAGAGGGGTTGTTTCATTTAGGAACAATAATTAATCCTTAAAAGAAAAAACCCGTATTTAATTTACTCAGCCAAAAACATAATTTTTATTTGAAGAAATAATTTATAAATTTATGAATTTTGATACACTAAAAAATACTTTTTAAAGTTATTAATAATTTTAAAAGGTTTTTTATTTTTTATAAAGATAAAAATTGATTTTTAGATTGATTTAAATTAAATATATTAAATTCAATTTTTTCTTTATTTTTATTAGTTTTATCAATTTTTTCTTCATTTGTTTTACTATTAAGTCTTAACATTGAAGCAATTAACATATTGATAAATGTTTCTTTACAATATATTTTCGCGCCACGCCCCTTAACTGCCTTAATATAGTGTGATATATCGCCTTCCATGTGACAACCAATATTATATTCTAATCTTTGATTTTCAATGCCTTCTTTATTATTTTTAATTAATTCAATAGTTTCTAATAAAAATTTCTTTTTATTATCAATAACATAGGGCAAATGACACATTAAAAAATCTAATAATGCTTCATAATTTCCAGTAAAAAATATATTTTTGATAACTTATATTTTAATCTATGAATTCGGTTTTTCTTACGATTTGGAAATAATTCTTTAAATCTTTTTACTAAATGAAATCTATCTAAACTATATGATACATTGTTATTTTTATATTTTTCTTTTACTGCTCTATAAACTTTTTTAATTTGTTTTTCGCCATCACTTAATATTAATATTTTAGTATCTTCATTGATATCATAAGTATCCATTAATTTAAAAATTTTATCAATAAAATTATCCATATTAGATTTTTCATTTTTATTCTTATGATTTTTATTCATCATTTGAAAAACACCTTTTTTCTTTTTCATTTTTTTCTGTTTTTTGTTGATTTTTCTTCATCAACACCAACATGCATAGTTGAAGCAAATATTTTATTTTCAACTCTTTTTTTATTTTCTCTCATAGGTTCAAAAGCCCCATCAATTTGAATAGACTTCTTGCATAACCTAGTTATTTTAAAATTCCTATAAAATATATTTAAAATAGAAATTATAGGAATCTAAAATTATGAAATTTGATAAATTTGATTTTAAT
>NZ_RXFZ02000225.1:0-1375 GCF_044714365.1 Spiroplasma sp. hy2 | reverse complement strand
WTAWATTTTTAAATAAAAGACATAATTAATTAAAATTATAATTTGCTATTAGTATCTTTTTAAAAATATTTACAATTATTTTAATAGGTTATGCAAGAAGTCTATTGGTGATACTCCAGCCATTTTTGAAATCCCTAACATTCCAGCACCAGATATTCCACTAGAAGTAAGACCTAATCCAATATTTTTTAATTTATTTTTAAAATTGGCTTTATCATTTTCAGATAATGTTTGATAATAATCATTTATCTCATCTAACTTATTTTGCTTAGATTGTTTTGAAAGATTATTAAACTTGTTAATCATATCTTTAACTTTACGATTAGCATTTGCATTGGAATCATTATCTGGTTCATTTTCATCAGTCTTATTAGAATTTTGTTTGTCTTTAGCATTTAAAGTAAATGTTACTTGTAAACTCCCAGTATATCTTGAATTTTCATTAGATGTTATCATTGCTGAACTTAACGTTATATCTCTAATAGAAATTTGATTCAAATCTAATGTTGGATTTAATTCACGTAAATAATTTGAAATTGTTGTTGGTAAATTATCCGGTAATTCTCCTAAAGCTGTCTGCACCAAAAAATTACTTAAATTTCGTGGTTTTGGAACTTGCGATAAAAGTTTATTTTGTTTTGTTCTTTCACTTTTAGGTAAAACTGTTCCATAAATTGGTTTTTTAGATTGGTTTTTACTATTTTCTTTTTCATTATTTGATCTTATTGTTGGATTTGGAATCTCATTTGATGTAATTTCTGTAGTTGGAATTGGTGGAGTAGGTCGATGAGGTTCTAATCTTGTATGAAAATTATAAAAAATTGAATTACCAATTCTTCCTTCTGAAGAAATATTAAAACTTACAACAACATAATTATTACTTAGTAGTATTATCGGGAGCATCTGCAAAAATAATTCGAGCTCATCTATTATTAATAGACTTGTGCAACTCTTAGTTTATTGACTCTTAATCCAGGATTTAAAGCAACAATTGCATACAAAATATCATCTTCATCACTACTAAATAATATTACCTAAATCAATAATTTTGATTAAATCACTTAAATTTTTTGTTTTTTGTGATTGATATGGATTAACAGCAAGGACATTTGGAAAACTTATACTACTAATTGTTAATACAGTTAATAAACTAAATAATTTTTTCATATTTTTTCTCCTTTTTTATATTAAAATTTTAATCAAAATTTTTTACTTAATTAACGTAATATCTCATAATTTGAGTATAAAATATTTAAATTATTTTAAAATGTAGAATAAAGGATGAAGTAGGAAAAAACAACCCTTATTAAAGGGTTGTTTTTTATTTGAAATAAAACAACTCCTAAAAGGAGGTAATGATAATTAAACAACAWWT
>NZ_RXFZ02000224.1:0-1362 GCF_044714365.1 Spiroplasma sp. hy2 | reverse complement strand
GCCGATATGGCAGCATGTAAAAAAGCAGCTGGGCAACATATTGTAAAAGTAATATTAGAAACATGCTTATTATCTGATACAGAAATTATTAAAGCGTGTCAGTTAGCAGAAAAAGTAGGTCTTGATTTTGTTAAAACTTCAACAGGTTTTAGTAAAGCAGGTGCAACGATTGCCAATGTTAAACTAATGAAAAAAACAGTTGGAGAACGTATGCAAGTTAAGGCAGCTGGTGGAGTGCGTACTAAAGATGATGCTTTAGCAATGATTACAGCAGGAGCACCGCGAATTGGAACAAGTGGAGGTGTTAATATTATGGAAAATAAACCACATCGAACAGGTTATTAGTTGACATAAAGCAGCAAAGGAAAATAAAAAATAATGTATTTTTTAAAAAACAAAAATTTAAAAGCAACTCTTAGTTCTGATCCGTTTGAATTAATTTCATTAAAAAAAGCTGGCAAGGAATATATTTATCAACAAGATAGTACATGAAAAAAATCGTGACCAATTTGTTTTCCAATCACAGGAAAATTAATTAATAATGAATATCAATTAGCAGATAAAATTTATACGATGATGGGGCATGGGTTTTTTCGTGCAATTACTGCTTGAAAAGTTCTTACTTATACAGCAGATACATTAGTGGTTGAATATAGAGCAACAAAAGAATTTTATCATCAGTATTCATTTTTGTTTAAATTGGAAGTAACATATCAATTAGAAGCAAATAAATTAATTAATAAAGTTAAGATTACTAATCTTGACTTAAAACCATTGCCATATAATTTTGGTTGACATCCAGCATTTATTTGTGATGAGCATACTGGTAAAATTATTTTTGATAATCCACAAATAATTACCCATATTCCTGGTGGGACTTTTTTAGGTTCAGAAATGAAGAAAGAAACAAATTCTCAGTTTTTAATAAATCAATATGATTTTACAACTGGCCAATGTTATGCGTTACTAAAACAAACAACAAACAAAGTTTTAATTGTTGATTCAACTCGAGAAATTAGTTTAACAACAAAAGGTTATCCAAATGTATTAATTTGAAAATGTCAAAATGATGCAAAATATATTTGTGTTGAACCATGAGATGGCCATCAAGATGACATTAATTATCAAACAATTCCGCTTGACCAAAAACCATGAATTAATAAGTTACCATCACAACAAACAAAAATATATTGTTTAGAAGTAGAATTTAAAAAATAAAACCTCTTAACAAATAAGAGGTTTTCATCAAAAATGAATATATTAGACTTCTTGCATAACCTAGTTATTTTAAAATTCCTATAAAATATATTTAAAATAGAAATTATAGGAATCTAAAATTATGAAATTTGATAAATTTGATWA
>NZ_RXFZ02000223.1:0-1400 GCF_044714365.1 Spiroplasma sp. hy2 | reverse complement strand
TTATAATTTAAAACAATTAAATCCTAAAACTAACCGAGTTTATTTAATTAATGAAAAAACCAAATCAGTTGATGCACAAACACCAGTTAGTGATAGTAAAAAAGATAATAATTGCGAATTTTTACAAACACCAGATGGGACAAATTGTAGTTATATAATTGATATGTTTTCTATTCAAGCCTTATATAAAGGTAATTTTGAAATTATCTTTTATGCTGATAACCCATATACAAATAATGAAGAAGATTACTTACGCTTATCAGTATGAAGTTTTCGTGGAAAAACAAAAAGTGTATTAAATAATTATTTACGCGATATGACAACTAATTATAAAACTAGTTTTTTACTGCCACATGACTATGAAATACCTACCTTTAATTACCCACAATATGTCTTACCACCAGTACCATATAATTATAAGGAATATACAAAAGATATTATGCGTTCTGATGTAGTACTACCATTATTAACTAAAATTATTGCACCAGCACAATGTAAAGTGGGAAATTATGAGCCAGTTAATTTATTTGATGATACAGAAGAATATACAGGTTATTATGAAACGGAAATTGATTTAAAACAAATTGATCCCACAATTCAAAGTATAGATAAATTTATTAGTTCTTATAAAATAATAGAAATAAGTAATCTTAATAATTTACAAGTTGAATGTGGACCACCTGAAATAGAAAATTTTATACCAGATAGAAATATTAATATATTTGGTGGAACTGATGATTGTAGCAATAATTTATTTTCATTAAAAAATATAACTTTGAAAAACATTGGTTTATCACAAACTGATAAAATTAATTTTGATAATACAATAAGTTTATATACTGATAATATAAAAGTAAATAATATTCAAACTTTTGCTACTGCTTATACTAATGGGATACCTTTTAAAGGGTATTCCACCATATATGAAACATCAACTATTAATAGTGTAAAATTTTTATTACAAACAACATTTTTACCTAAATATGGAGTTAATAATAAAATCAGGGAAACATATTTACAGGCATATTATACAAATAATATGAAATTAAAAATTAGATTTACAAAAGTAATATTGCCACTTTTATAGTTTTATTATATGGATGCTTATAGAAAACCAAAATATTTTGGTAATGATAAAGATATTACATTAGATATTAATAATCCAAATGTATTGGGTATTAGAAATAATAGTAATAGTTCTGTTAAAATTACATTTAAACCAATATAAAAACAAAAAAGAGATTTTTAAAAATCTCTTTTTATATTACCATTTTCATCAATATTTAAATTAGGTAATTTTCTTTAATTTTGTCGAAAACTCTTGATATTTATAAAATATACCTAAAATTAGGTATATTTTTAATATATGGAGGTAAATAATTAATGAAAAAAATAATTAW
>NZ_RXFZ02000222.1:0-1409 GCF_044714365.1 Spiroplasma sp. hy2 | reverse complement strand
WTTTNNNNAATTATTTTTTTCATTAATTATTTACCTCCATATATTAAAAATATACCTAATTTTAGGTATATTTTATAAATATCAAGAGTTTTCGACAAAATTAAAGAAATACTTTATTATCATAATAATATTTTAGGATATAATATTCTTTATAAAAGAAGGGAGGAAACAACTTTTATGGCAGTAGGAACAATGAGCGGCGATGTTAAAAATTTGCTTGCAAAAGATCATCTTCAAGTTGGTGACAAAGTGTCATTTAAAGCTGATATGGTTGATTGACAAGATTTTGAATTAGCAACCATAACAAAAGAATATAAAGTTATTTCCGCAGTACCTAGTATAGATACTAGTGTTTGTTTAACACAATCAAAACAATTTAATGAAACAATTATTAGTAAATATCCTAATTTTCAATTAATAACAATTTCACGTGATTTGCCATTTGCTTTGAAACGAGCATGTGAAGCTTTTATTAATTCAAACCATATTCTATTATCTGATACTAATTATCGTGAATTTGGAACACAAACAAAATTATACTTTCCATTTAATAACTTATTAGCACGAAGTGTAATGGTTTTAGATCAAGACAATAAAATTATTTATTTACAAATTGTTTCACCAATTTCTTCTGAACCAAATTATGACGAAGTTTATCAATTTTTAGATACTCTTCAAAAATAAAAACTTGTAATGAAATAAAAAAATGTTTCTTTTAACTGGAAATACCCAGTTAAAAGAAACATTTTTAATTTAAATATTGAGAACATTAACTATTTGAAAAATAATATTTATTTAACTTAATTTGTTAAATTGTTCTTCTAAAAAAGATATTGCTGTTTTTAATAAATCAAGTTTTGTTTTTGACATTGATTTAATTCCATGAGAAGTTAATGTTTGTAATTGATTTTCAAGTTCTATTAAGGCAAATTTTAATTGTGCTTTTTTTCTTCACTAATATTTTTTAAGTTATTAATTTTTCTTTTTAATGTTGATAATCGATTTTGAAGACTTTTAATTTCATTTTCATGCATTGCATTACAAGCAATAGCATTACTTGCTCCAATTGCCGAAAAACTAATTGCTCCTAGAATTGCTAAAATTTTTTTCATTTTTTATATGTTTCCTTTCTATTCGATTAATATTATAGATAATCTTATTGTATTTTTTTGGCCGTATAAAAAAATTGGGGTTTTGGAAAAAAACTCGGAAATTGAATAAGAATAATAAATTAAACCATTTTAGTAAATGGTTTTTTTATTTGTAAAACCAAAATTATTAATTGATTCAGAGAAAGGACAGTATCTTAAATATTTACAAAAAAACTATAACAACTTTTTGATACCCTCTTTAAGTTGTTTACACATTTATTAAATATCTTAGAAATCTTTACAAAGTGTACCTGKTTT
>NZ_RXFZ02000221.1:0-1421 GCF_044714365.1 Spiroplasma sp. hy2 | reverse complement strand
TTKTKTAAAAAAATAGAAAAATATATTGACATTAAAATTAAAAGTAATACAATCTAAATAAGTAAGTGGTATATTATTCCACAATTTCTAAGATATTAATTTAAGACCCCAAAATAATTTATACGGCCACAAAAGTTAATTATTATGAACATTATTATGTAATTTGTCGTTATGCGATTGAAACACGCAGGTATGATCCAGAACAAGTTAATCCTGGTGAGAATTTGGAAGCATTAGCAAAATTACCAGTGTTATATATCTTGAATAAGAAAGATCATGCAACACCATATATAATGGGGTGGGTAGCTTACCAGAATAAGCGTAAGTATGAAAAACAAAAAATTAGTCGTCGAATTGTTTTTTATTGTGATCATGTTCGCGGAATATATCATAATTCAACGGAATATTTAATAGCAATAATAAATTTTATTACAACTGCAAAAAGAAAATAGTGATAAATAACTTTATTTATCACTATTTTCTTTTTTTATTTTGATTTTTATTAAAAACACGGTACATACCATTGTTAAGACTATGCAAACTAATGTGAAAAATAGTAAAAACAATAATAAAAATAAAAGCAATAAAACATGCTGCTTGTACTCTTGATAATCCTGAAATAATTGGATTATCAATGTCTAAAAATGGATAAGGATATGCTCAAGTAATATTGTCATCTCGTTTTCAAGCTGCTGCCCGCACAATAACATACATTAAATAAAAAGATGAATAACTTAAACTAATTCATCAATCTTTTTGTAAAAAGTCTTTTTTTCAACTAAGACGATGATCACCAAATGACAAGAAGGTATAACCAAAAAAGAGAATTGGCATAATAAAATGAGTAACAACAGTACAACTAATTTGTGCTTTACTATATTCAGAAATTGTTACTTTTCCGTTTTTATAACCAATAATAATTCCAATTCAAAAAATAAAAAACATTAATAAATTTCAGTTTAAAATACTTAATTTAGCATTAGTTGAAAAAAATCAACTTTTTTGTTCACGATGATGATTAAAAATTGCTAATATTAACCAAGTAATAGTTATGATATTAACTTGAACAGAATAAAAACTTAATAAGATGTCATAATTTTGCAAACTAGTAAGTTTTGTTCCTTTTACATATCAAAATTCTTTAAAAATATCCATGTAAAATCCATAAGTTAAAAATCCAAAAGCTAAACTGGCAATTATTACTTTATAATATCAGAGATAATCTTTGTATCAAATCCGATAATTTCAACGTTTCATAGTCCCTCCTTGGTATATTTTACATACTATCACATAAAAATTGTTTTTTTAATTACATCCTTTAATTTTGTCGAAAACTCTTGATATTTATAAAATATACCTAAAATTAGGTATATTTTTAATATATGGAGGTAAATAATTAATGAAAAAAATAATTACAYAGC
>NZ_RXFZ02000220.1:0-1422 GCF_044714365.1 Spiroplasma sp. hy2 | reverse complement strand
TWAAAATTTAAAGCAAAATCATAATCTTACACAAAATTAGTTTTCAAATTGTCATATTGATGATTTTTTTTATTTCATCAAGAGTTTTCGACAAAATTAAAGAAATTAACTAATTTTGTTAATAAATTGCTTATTTTAATTACAAGTTATTATAACATGACACCCAATATTGAAATTATGATTTTAGGTGATGGTGCATTATGAATTAAAAATACTAAAAATTTTATGCATCAATATTTTCCTAAAAATAAAATTCACTATACAATAGATAAATTTCATCTTACAAGTAGATTTAAAAAATTATATCCATATCAAAGTAAAAACAAAGAAAATAGAGAAACATATCATAAAGCAGTTGATAATTTTTATAATGGTAAATATGAAGAATTATTACAATGCTTAGAAAATAGTGCTTCTTTTATAAAAGAAACAAAGATGAAATTTTTAAAAGAGACAATTAGATTAATTAAAAATAATGAAGAAGGTGTCGAAAATCAAACATTATGAAATAATATTGGTTGTCATATTGAGGGTGATATATCGCATTACTGTAAGGGTGTTTTGGTTAAAAAAGCAACTTATCATGAAAAAACTCTTAAAAATAAATTAAATACTAGTATGATAAATTTTAAAAATAAAATTAATTTATTTAATACTAATGAACCATTAGAAGAAAATAGAATTAATTATTCAGTTAATAATTTTGTAAATAATAATTTACAACCAAACTTATATGTTTATTAATTTTATCTAATAAATTAAATAAATTTAATAAACATATATTTTTGTTGTGGAAAAATTTAAAAAATACTAAAATATTATTGACAATAAAATTAAAAGTAATACAATTTAAATAAGTAAGTGGTATATTATTCCACAATTTCTAAGATATTAATTTAAAACCCTTAAATAATACATGAGAACAAAAGATATAAAGATATTTTAGATACTATGGAGCATGTAAAAATTAGTTTAATGACAGTATCTAATATTATGAAAAATGCAAAAACTGATGAAGAATATTACTTTAATAAAAGTAATAAAAAAATAGATATTCCACATACTTTATATATTCAAATGGATGGGACTTATTTGAAAATGTTAGATTCAACAAAGCAAGGAAGAAAAAAGATAAAAAAACACACGATAGCATGTACTGTACATACTGGGTATGATGAAGAAAAATATACTGTAAAAAGACCTGTAATCGCAAATAAATTAGGTGTTTTTGAAATGGATAATATTCCAGATTATCTTAAAAAAGAAGCGAATTTAAAACCAGTTCTTATAAAATTATTTTCTTTAATTGAAACTCATTACAACATGACACCCAATATTGAAATTATGATTTTAGGTGATGGTGCATTATGAATTAAAAATACTAAAAATTTTATGCATCAATATTTTCCTAAAAATAAWATA
>NZ_RXFZ02000219.1:0-1428 GCF_044714365.1 Spiroplasma sp. hy2 | reverse complement strand
AAAAWAACAATGAATTATTGAAAATATGAATAAGCAACTAATTAAAGAAAAATCAATAATTATTTCTGATATGCAACCACTATATTTATTAGTAGCAAAACAAACAAATTCTTCKCATGTAAAAAAGAAGGGTTTTAAAAAAACTCAGAAATTGAATAAGAATAATAAACCATTTACTAAAATGGTTTTTTTATTTGTAAAACCCAAAATTATTAATTGATTCAGAGAAAGGACATCATCTTAAATTCTTAAAATAGAAACTTTTTGCAACTTTTTGTCACCTTCTTTAAGTTGTGTTACACATTTATTAAATATCTTAGAAATCTTTACAAAGTGTATCTGTTTTTCTCCTAATTTAAGGTGTTGTCCTTTCTCTGTTTCAGTTAATTAATTTTCTATTAAATAAAAAAACTTAATAAAAGAAGGGATAAGTAATGGAAATTAATAAACAACAAAAAATATGTGATATTGATAATTGTTATAAAACAATATCATTTATTACCGAAGAATTTTTATCAAATAAAGTTTTATGAACTTGTGAAAAACATAAAGATTTATTGAATAAAGTAAAAGATAAAACACAAAAGCTATTTTATCAAAAACTAGAAAATTCAAAAATTATTTTTGATGATAAAACTGGTTCTTTAAAAATTTTATTTTATAAAACAACTTAATGCAGTGTGGGACGGTTATTTTAAATAACTAAGTGTTTTTTTCCACATAGGCGGTCTAGCCCAGCGGTAATCAGTCCGGAAATAATAGACGCTTTAACAAGCGATAGTCGTGATAAGTGCGAGGTCAACATCGAACGACAATAAATATTGAGATGACCACTTTATAAATAAATTTGCGATAGATATTATCCCATTAGAGGGTGACAGAGGTTTTAAAAACCACAAAGTCAGCATTAGGCTCTTCAAGGTGCGAGTGAATTTATTTTAAAAACTGAACGCTTTGACCTGAAATGGTGCGGATGAAGAGAGAGAATTCTCTCTGGCTCCACAAAGAAAAAACAACTGTCGATTATTAAACAAWATACCGCCACCGCTCACCCCCAGTGAAGCGGATGGCGTAGTAAATAAATAGATAAATACTTAATTATATAACTAACTCTCGCTTTGGCACTTTCACTTGGGAGTGAGTGCCAGCGAATTCAAAATAGGAGGTAAATATGACAATCAAAAATCTAATATCAATATATATGTACAATGATTTTTGTATTAATATATTTGATAATAAAACAGGACAAAAAGAAAATATTAATGATGATATTAATTTAATTAAAAATGAAGAAGCACATTTATTAAATCAAGAAATAACTTATTTCTTTAATTTTGTCGAAAACTCTTGATGAAATAAAAAAAATCATCAATATGACAATTTGAAAACTAATTTTGTGTAAGATTATGATTTTGCTTTAAATTTWWA
>NZ_RXFZ02000218.1:0-1436 GCF_044714365.1 Spiroplasma sp. hy2 | reverse complement strand
TAAAGCAAAATCATAATCTTACACAAAATTAGTTTTCAAATTGTCATATTGATGATTTTTTTTATTTCATCAAGAGTTTTCGACAAAATTAAAGAATAATTTTAATTAGTATGCTTTTCTTTAAAAAATAAATATGATACTATATATTATTTTACTTTTTTATGGTACAATTTATAGTAACAAGAATGGGTAGAAAATAGGGCAAAATGAGGTGCAAAAAATGAATAATGGTTTTTATATTTTACCAAATGAAGAAGGATATTTAGTAAAGTCACATGATACTAATAGTGAAATTGCGCTATTTAGAAGTCGTCGTGATGCAGAAGTGTTTATTAGCACTTTAACATTATCACCAACCCCTGCCTTTTCAAATAATTATTCATCAGGAACTTCAATTCCCCAATATTCATCGCAACCTCAGCAAATTATTACGCCATATCCGACCAATGGTGCTTCACCACAAGTATTTTTTATTCAACAACCAGCTCCAGCGCAACAAGTAGCCCCACCGCCATATCCATTTTATCAGATGATGCCACCAACTTCGCAAATGGGAGGAATGTGTCATGGTATGTATCCAAATTATTATGGGCAACAAAATAATCCTTATGGACCATGAGGTTGTACTTGTGGGCATAATAACTCAGATTATAATGAACATTTTGAAAGAAATCCGCACATTAAAAATAATGAAGGTTTAAAACCAGGTTGAAATAATGCCAGCAATGATTTGGATATAAAAAAAAATAATCAATTAAAAGATGATACAGTTCCTTTAACACAGAAAAATGATGAATATTCAAATAATGGGTATGAAGAACAACTAGTTCAATCGCCGGTTGAAGAATATAATCCTCAAACAGTTATTAATCAAGGCCAAAATAATCCGGTTGCAACTGATGAAATATTAGGACAACAATATAATGATGTTCCAGTTACTAATCCAGAGCCTATAATAACTCCAAATGTTTATTCAGAGGAAGTGCAACAACAAGGAAATTATTCCCAACCAACCAACAATCAACCATACTATGAACAAGCTTTTGTTTCTAATCCGGTTTTTCTTAATCAACAATCAGAACAACCAAAACAATATGAGCAACCAAAACAAGTGGCAAAACCAATTAATGTAGCTAATGATGATGAATTCTTTAATTTTGCTAATGAACAAGAATTTAATAACAATTCCAAAATTTCAAAAAAAGAAACAAAACGTTTAATGAAAGAAGAATTAAAAGCAGCTAAAATGCAAACAAAATTAGAAAAACAGAATCGTAAAAAAGCAAAACGTAAAGGGGCACTTGATATTGAAGAATTAGATCCAATTGTAGAATAGACTTCTTGCATAACCTATTAAAATAATTGTAAATATTTTTAAAAAGATACTAATAGCAAATTATAATTTTAATTAATTATGTCTTTTATTTAAAAATWWA
>NZ_RXFZ02000217.1:0-1446 GCF_044714365.1 Spiroplasma sp. hy2 | reverse complement strand
ATTTTTAAATAAAAGACATAATTAATTAAAATTATAATTTGCTATTAGTATCTTTTTAAAAATATTTACAATTATTTTAATAGGTTATGCAAGAAGTCTATTAAATAAAAGACATTGCAAAATGTCTTTTTTAATAGATGGATTCAAAATTCTGTACCAAATAATTTTAAATTTTAAATGGATTTTTAACTAATTTATTATATAATAAAAAGTAGGATTTAAAGGAGTAATAAAAATGACTAATAATGATAATGTTTATAATCCTAAAAGAGCATGATATGAGTTAAAACCAACATTAGTTGATTGTGCTGCTCCCTTTGCTTTTAATTTAGTTAAACTTAAAAATACGGGTTATATTTTTTTAGGAACAGCTATTTTTGCTCCCTTTTTTATTAATATTCTAATTTCATATATTTTTACACATAATGAATATGCTTTAGCAGGGATGAACTTTATTAGTTGGATTATTGTTGCAGTTGGTTCATATTTTGTTATTAGTGGTGCACAAAATGAAATTATGCGGTCAGGTGCTATTGCCTTTTATTATTTTTATTTTATTCCAAATATTATTGGTTTAGTAATTGGAACCATTGTAAACCAGTTTCATCCATCTGATAGTGTTAAAACAACAATTAATTTATTAACATTAATAATTGCGGGATTGGTGACAATTTTTATTCTTTATCGGTCATCACCATTAATTTTTGAAAAAATTAAATTAACTTTAAAACAAGATTGCAAACGTCTTTTTGTTGTTTGCTCAATTAGTATTATTGCTGTTTTTTCAATTCATTTATTTTTTGTTTATTTACAATCATTAATAACAGCAACAACTTCAAACAATCAAAATAATTTAATTAAAGGACTAGATAAATGGTGAAATATTGCTTTCTTATTTATCTATACAATTTTAATTGCTCCAGTTGTTGAAGACTTAGCAACTAGACACGGAATTTTTAGTTTAAGTGGTAACAAATGACTTGGATTTGTTGCATCAACAATTTTCTTTGCTGGCATGCATGTCGCTGGAACCGGTGAATGAGAACATTTTATTGGATATATTGGAGCATCATTAACACTAGGAATGCTATTTCTTATTGTTAATGGGAATGTTACATATACCATAATTCCGCATGCTGGTTATAATTGCATTGTTGCCATTTTAATGCTTGCTGCACCAAAATTTTTAGCATAATTAATTTTAAAAAAGCACTTTAGTGCTTTTTATTTTTTTGAAACAAACTTATGCAGATATATATTTAATTAGTTATATTCTAAGACAATTAATGATTTTCTAAAAAAGATTCTTTAGAGATTTATTTATAGCAATATTATTATTAATCATTAGACTTCTTGCATAACCTATTAAAATAATTGTAAATATTTTTAAAAAGATACTAATAGCAAATTATAATTTTAATTAATTATGTCTTTTATTTAAAAATW
>NZ_RXFZ02000216.1:0-1455 GCF_044714365.1 Spiroplasma sp. hy2 | reverse complement strand
TTTMTTTTTTCATAAAATTCTAAAAATTGATCATCTGTTAAGCTATTTATTAATTCTGTAATTATTTTTTTCATTAATTATTTACCTCCATATATTAAAAATATACCATTTGTGTTTTTCCATTATTGTTAATAAAGATGATAAAATTGCGCAAAATTATGAAAGTATTTTACAACCTATTATTAATGTTTTACAAAAACTTGGTTTAAATGCTAAGTTTGCTGGTAAAAATGATATTGAAATTGATGGCAAAAAAATCTCTGGTAATGCAAAAATAAAGTATAAAAATCGGTTGCTACACCATGGAACATTTTTATTTGATGTTGATTTAAGTAAAATGCAAAAATACTTAAATGTTAGTCAAGATAAAATTATTTCAAAAGGAATTAAATCAATTCCGGCACGAGTAACTAACTAATATTCGACCATTATTAACAAATGATATTACAATTGATGAATTTATGCTATTTATTACTAATGAGTTTTTAGCACAAGGAACACCAGTGTTAGATTTACCACCAGATATTATTGCGGCAGTTAATAAACTAGCTGATGAAAAATATCGAACATGGGAATGAAACTTTGGTAATTCACCTGAATTTAGTTATCAGAATAAAATTCGATATGAAGGAAAAGGTACCGTTGATGTGCGTTTAAATGTTAATGAAAGAAAAATTATGAACATTAAATTTTTTGGTGATTTTTTAGGTTCTGGTGGAACAGAGCCACTTGAAACTCTTTTAACAGGTTGTGAATATAATCTGAATAAAATTAAAACAAAATTATTAGAAATTAATATTAAAGATATTTTTTGGGATAAATTTGAACTACAAGAAATTTTAGATGTTATTTTTACCTAAAAATATTTAAAAAACAGGAAAGGCAGGAATCAAAAAGATGTATTTTAACAAATTTGATTCGTTAAAAAATGAAATGCTTCAAATTATGGATGTAACGGGAAAGATTGTTAAACCAGATTTGATGCCAAAAATTAGTGACGATGAGGTTTTAACAGCGTATAAATTAATGTGCTTATCACGTCGCCAAGATGATTTTCAAAATAAAATTCAAAGACAAGGAAGAATGCTATCATTTCTTTCATAAACTGGGCAAGAAGCAACTGAAGTAGCATATGGAATGCAATTATTAAAGGAAAAGACTGATTTTCCTCAGCATATCGAAATAATGCTGCTTGATTAGCAACAGGTGTTCCAATGCGCAATATTATGTTATATTGATGTGGAAATGAAATGGGAAGTTATATGCCAGAAGGAATTAATACTTTACCAATTAATATTCCAATTGCAACACAATATTCGCATGCAACTGGGTTAGCATTTTCTGAAAAATATAATAGACTTCTTGCATAACCTAGTTATTTTAAAATTCCTATAAAATATATTTAAAATAGAAATTATAGGAATCTAAAATTATGAAATTTGATAAATTTGATWA
>NZ_RXFZ02000215.1:0-1469 GCF_044714365.1 Spiroplasma sp. hy2 | reverse complement strand
TTAAYKWTAAAATTTAAAGCAAAATCATAATCTTACACAAAATTAGTTTTCAAATTGTCATATTGATGATTTTTTTTATTTCATCAAGAGTTTTCGACAAAATTAAAGAAAATAGATAAGTAGTTTTAAACTTATCTATTTTTTTTGTTTTCTTCAATTAAGTCGGTTCTAATTTTTTTCTCATAAGCAATACATCCATCAATAACAGATGTTTCGGCGTTTTTAGCTACACGAACAGGAATTTGGAAATAATCTGATAGAAATTCTTTAATTCCGGCAATTTGACCACATCCTCCAGTAACTAAAATTCCATTAGCAACAGCATCACCAGCTAACTCAGCTAGAGTTTTTTCTAAAACTTCGGTTATTAATTGTGTAATTGATGAAAAAATACTTATTAATAATTTCCTAATTTCTGAATCTAAAATTTCTGCTTCTTTTGGCATTCCTGTTACAACATTACGACCGAAAATAATCATTTTTTTATTTTCTTTTGTTTTGTATAATGAACCAATTTGTTTTTTAATTTGTTCAGCAGTAACAACACCAATTGAAATAGTATGCTTCGCACGAATATATTTTAAGATTTCTTCATCAATATAATTCCCAGCAGTTTTAATTGATTTACTTTCAACAATTCCACCAGCTGAGATAATAGCACAACTTGATTTTCCACCACCAATGTCTAAAATAAAAGTTCCTTTTGGTGCAAAAATATTTTCACCCGCTCCTAAGGCAGCCATTAATGAATCTTCCTCGATTTTTACAAAGTCAGCACCAATATTTTTACACATCTTGATTATTGCTTGTTTTTCTAAGTCTGTAACATTTTTGGGACATGCAATTAAAACAATAGCATTTTTTCATAAATCAGTTACTTTTGCTTTTTTCCCTATTTGTTGAATAAATTCTTCTGCAATAGTTAAATCCGTAACTGCTCCATTACGTAATGGTGAGTAAATTTCAATTTTATCGTGTGTTTTGCCAATTAACTTTTTAGCATCATCACCTAATGCTATTAGTTTCTTAGTTCCGATTTCATATGCCATTACTGATGCTTCATTAAAAATAATGCCTCTCCCAGCAACATAAGCAATCGAATTAGTAGTTCCTAAATCGATAGCAATGAATTTCCGGGGTGCTTTTGGCGAAATGTTAAATGTATTTTTCAATACGTCTGATATTGCCATCTTTAAAATGTCTCCTTCCGTTTATTGCTTCGTTAAAAAACATAGCAATAATAATAACATAATAATAACATAATAATAACATAATAATTTTCTTAAATATTAAACCCTTTATTTGTTATAAAACATTCAATATCAAGTAACTTTATTATATAAAATCTGGTATAATTTGCAATTAAAAACTTTAATTTTGTCGAAAACTCTTGATGAAATAAAAAAAATCATCAATATGACAATTTGAAAACTAATTTTGTGTAAGATTATGATTTTGCTTTAAATTTA
>NZ_RXFZ02000214.1:0-1466 GCF_044714365.1 Spiroplasma sp. hy2 | reverse complement strand
CACCTTTTGGTAGGTCAGTTAAATTATAACATTTTTTAATTTTTGTGTATAGGTAGAATGATAAAAAAGTCATCTACCTATTTTTTTATTTATGAAAATATTTCATTAGAAAGGAATTAAAATAATGACATATAAATTAAAAGATTGAATTGATATTTATAATAAAAATTTAAATATTGAAGTTTGAAGTTGTCAAAATATTATTTTTAAAGGAAAAATAAAAGATTTTAAAAATTATGAAATTTTTAAAGACTGTAAAATTATTGAACAATCAGTAAATAAGGATTTTTATTATTTTTACATAAATATATCAAATTTGGTAAAGCAATAATTTAGGAGGTTTATATGAAAAATAAAATTTGTCTTAAAAAAAGATATTTTACTATCTGAAAAACCAAATGAAATCATTGCCGAAGCACAAGCAAATTATAGTTCAGAAGATATTAAAGAATTATTCAATGGTGATGATACCATTTTATGAGATTAAAATTTCATCTATAATTTCAATATTTTTTAAAATAAAATCATCGTTGAAACCAACCAAAAGAATATGATTCTACATTTTGGAAAATATCAACGCTAATAAGGGGTTAAAAAACGGTTAAAACCGCAGAAAGGAGCATATATTATTATGCAACAAGTACAACAAATTGAACAACTCAATTATCATTTTGTTAAATTGCCAACTGGTGGTCAGTTTAAAGTTTTTAATCAGTTAGATAATCAAAAACACATGTGTAACTTTTTTGTCCACAAAACAGATATTTACAAACACACACCGCTTTCAAATAAAGTCCGTGTTGGAGATAACTTTATTAGTGTGGCAAAAAAAGATATCCATGTCACAAAAACAGACCCTAATTGGTTTAATGTTGGGGTGCGTGTTTTTGGAACAAATCATATTTATTATGCGGATGGAACACGCATTAAAGCAACTGGTTATGACGCGATGATTAAAACCAATATGTATCAATTTCATCGTTTAAATACTTTACATCGTCAATTTGAAAAATGACAAGCAGTCGAACCTCGTCTTCGTAAGTTTAAAAACCGCGAAGAATTTTTAGCTGACGTTGATAAAAAATACCAAACTGAATTACAAACAATGGCAAAAAGAAAAGCAGAATTTCAAGCTTCAATCAAAACCAAACATTCTGCTGCACACGCCAATAATCACAATAGAGAAAATAATTCTCTTGTTATTGATTATAACACTGTTTATGAAAAAAACAAGGGTGACCCACCAGAATTATCCGAAGAAGAACTCACCCAATTATTAGCAGAGTTAGACAGCTTAGTCTAACTCCCCTATCGAGTTCTTCACACCCCTAGCAACAAAGTACAGAGCTTGCATAAAACCACCGAGTAGCAAGACAACGAATAAACAAACCTAAGATATGGTCTTCATCATATCATTTTTGCTATTTGGCAAATAACCTATTTTTATTATCCATTTTCTTCCAATA
>NZ_RXFZ02000213.1:0-1492 GCF_044714365.1 Spiroplasma sp. hy2 | reverse complement strand
TATATATATAATGCAGGTAGATCTTGATAAAAAGTTTTAAGATTAAGAAAAGGAGAAAAACAAGTATGAAAAAATTACTTAGTTTATTAAGTGTATTAACAATTAGTGGAACTGCTGTACCAATAACAATTGCCGCTAGTCCTTATCAAAAAGAAGAAAAAATAAATAGTAAATTTAATTATTTGCAAATAAATAATTTAAAAACTTTAAATAGAAATAAAAGAGATGTATACGAAAAGAATGAAATAGAATCAAAATATCATTTTTTAGGAAAAGATGAGTTTTTTTTATCTCTTATCCCTAATTTTTGAGAAGAAATTATTGTTTTATATTATGAATCTCTATTATTGAATTGCGATAAATTTTACGATAATATAGAGATTCTTTCTTTTCTAAAATCTACACTGAATTATGATGAAGAATTATGCAAAGTAGATTTTTTTTCACGTGAATTTAAAAATAAACTTTTTAATAGTAATTATGAAAGAGGTTTTTTTGCAATAGGTGGCACAGAAGTTGAATTAGTCGCAAAAATAATATGATTTAATTGGGAAAAGGTAAATAAGGTTTGAGAAGAAAGTGACAGAACCAAAAGAATAAGAATTGTGGGAAGTTTACCAATAATTTCTGATCCAAAATCTTATACAAATACAGATCATTATTCTTCAACAAATATAAGAGATAATGAAGAATTTCTTATTAACACTAGACTTGATAGAATGTGACAAGATTTTGATGGTAAATTAAATGAGCCGGGAGATATTAATTTAGGGATAATTGAAAATGATAGTAATAATTCTATATTAAAAAGATTCAAAGAACTGTTTTCAAAATTAGACACGTCACAATTTGAAATTATTGATAAAAGCAAGTACTCTTATTTTAGTAATAATTCTTTAGTAAAAATTAATGTTAAAAAAGATAGTAATGTTTATCCGATTAAATCTTTTAAAAAAAGTTTAATTTTTATTTCTAAACAAACTTTTGATAAAGAATTAGAAAAAATTGAAAAAGAAGATTTAATTCAAAAATGAAATTCAAATTTTGATGAATGAAATAATGAAATTAATCGTCAAATTAGAGAAGATTTTCCTCATAAGTCTGAAAGAGAAAAAAGAACATGAAAAGGCGATAAATATAATGAACTAAAAGATAAATTACTTAATTTAGATCATATTTTAGTAACAATAGATAATAAATTTAAAATAAAGGAACTATATAAGACTGTTCAAGGTTTGCAAGAAGAAATTAATAGTTTAAAACAACAAATAAATGCATTGGAAGAAAAAATAAATAAAATTAAGTATGACTTATATGATGATGAAAATTTAGAAAAATGCTCTAAAGGTAGCAGTTTTATTTCAAAAAGCGCAAAATATATTCCTTCTTTTGGAACATTAATTTCAAAAGCTATAAACTCAATTGGACAAATTTGTGATTTGGAAAAATAAAAAATAATATACTTACTAATGGAAATAAAATTACTATATTA
>NZ_RXFZ02000212.1:0-1511 GCF_044714365.1 Spiroplasma sp. hy2 | reverse complement strand
TAGTTTTACAACAAATAAAAAAACCATTTTAGTAAATGGTTTAATTTATTATTCGTATTCAATTTCTATGTATTTTTTAAAACCCTTCTTTTTTCCATGCGACCTTGTTGGTTGTATGTATTATTTAAGGGTTTTAATTAATATCTTAGAAATTATGGAATAATATACCACTTACTTATTTAAATTGTATTACTTTTAATTTTATTGTCAATAATATTTTAGTATTTTTTAAATTTTTCCACAACAAAAAATATATTTTTATTAAAATTACTTAATTTCTTATATAAAATTAATAAAAATATAAGTTTTGTTGTCCGTGTTTGTTAAAGTTACTAACTGAATAATTAATTATAATTTCTTCTAATGGTTCATTAGTGTTAAATAAATTAATTTTATTTTTAAAATTCATCATACTAGTATTTAATTTATTTTTAAGAGTTTTTTCATGATAAGTTGCTTTTTTAACCAAAACACCCTTACAGTAATGTGATATATCACCTTCAACATGACAACCAATATTATTTCATAATATTTGATTTATGACACCCTCTTCATTATTTTTAATTAATTTAATTGTTTCTTTTAAGAATTTCATTTTTGATTCTTTTATAAAAGAAGAACTGTTTTCTAAGCATTGTAATAATTCTTAATATTTTGCATTATAAAAATAATCAACGGTTTTATGATAAGTTTCTCTATTTTCTTTATTTTTATTTTGAAACGGATATAGTTTTTTAAATCTACTTGTAAGATGAAATTTATCTATGGTGTAATGCACTTTATTTTTAGGGAAATATTCTTGAATAACTTTTGCAATATTTTTAATTCAAGGTGCACCATCACCTAATACCATAATTTCAATATTGTCATTAATATCATAATAACTTGTAATTAATGTAAGTAATTTACTAACAAAATTAGTTAATTTACTACTTTTTTTAATATATTCTGGAATATTATCCAATTCTATAACACCTAATTTATCTTTAATTACCGGTCTTTTTTTAGTTGAGTTTTCTTTATCAAAACCAGTATGAACAGTTGAAAATATACTATGTTTTTTTATTTTTTCTTTACCCTTTTTATTTTCATTTCACATTTTTAAATAAGTTCCATCAATTTGAATATATAAAGTATGAGGTATTTTTATTTTTTTATCAGTTTTATTAAGATAATATTCTTTATCAGTTTTTGCATTTTTCATAATATTTGAAATTGTTTTTATACAAATTTTTATATGTTCCATAGTATCTAAAATATCTTGATATGTTTTTTTCTTACCAATAAATGATAATATTTTTTCTTTAACAGAATTATCTATTCTTTGTCATTTTTCAATTCCTAAAAGTTTATCCAAAGGAAAAATATATTCTTCTTTACCTGTTTCTGAATTGATTTTATAAAGTTTTCTTCTTTTAAAAGTTATTTTTCCATTTAAAATAGTTAATGTTCTTGGTTTTATTTCTTTTGCTTTATAATCTTTAAATTCTTTTAAAGTTTCATCAGTTTTA
>NZ_RXFZ02000211.1:0-1517 GCF_044714365.1 Spiroplasma sp. hy2 | reverse complement strand
TWTAAAATAGCATTATAAATTAAATTATCATTATAAGCAGATTGTTTTCTATCATTAATAGGTTGTCAAAGTTTACTTTCTTTAACATCTTCAACTGTTATAAATAATAAATTACTTAAATTATTTTCCATATAAAACACCTCTTAATTGATTACTATATTTATTTTTTAAATTACTTGGTTTATAACTATTAACTCTTGTTTTTGTTTTCTTAATTGTTTTGATAGTTTGATTAGTTTTGTAAAACATATTTTTAACTGGTGTTTTATATAAATTCTTAATATTTTTAACATCACTTCGGCGTTCACGATATCATTTTTTATTATTAATTTCACCAACAAAATTAAAATTAAAATGTCCAATCTTTAAATTATTAATAAACCTTTTAATTTGTTGTAATTTTTGAACTGTTGGTAATGTTAATTTAATATTTCCTTTGGGATATTTTTCTTTTAATGCTTGTGGTAATCGTTTTTTAATATAATTTCTTAAATGACTAGGTAATCATTTTCTTAATCAATAACGCCAAAATAAAGTCCCAGCATTAGATACTGCATTACTTAATAATTTTCAAATTTCAACAGGAACACTAGGATACACATATGGACCATAAAATTTTGGATGTTTTGCTGTTTTTGTATATATTAAAATAGTTAAATTACCTGTTAAAGTTAACTTATTTGTAATATTAAACATACCACTATCAAGTCAACTACTATTTAAAGGTTGTCAATTAGTATTTAGATAATTTTCATTTTTAAATTGTTCTCTATTTTTAATATTATTATCTTTTTCTAATTGACTTAATATTTGTTGTATTTCTTTTTTATGACCTTTTTTAATTAAATCTAAATAAGTAAATGGATTTAATCACTGATAAATATCTTCAACTTTACTTGTAATTTTATTATATTTATCAGTAATATAATTAATTGGTTTTAATACTTTATTTTGAACTTGTTTAACTCTATTAATTAAATTTACAAATTTACTTATTAAAGGTTTATTTTCTAAATTAGATACTAATAAAGTTAAAACTCGTAAAATTAGTAAGTTCATTGTTTATTAAGAATTTTTAATTACTACATCAATTGGATTTGTTTGACCAGTAGCATTGTTTTTACCCTCAATTTGAACTTCAACAGTTTTATCATTTGTAATATCTATTGGTCAATCTTCACCCTTAGCTTCAATAAAGTAATCATAATCATTCTCAGTTAAAGAACTATCTACGGCTTTAATTGCTTTTAAAACGACAGCTTTAAATTGTGGTTTTAATTGTTCGGCTGTTGTTTGAGTTGGATCGTCAACATGAATAGTTGGTTTATCTAATTTATTAATCCCACTAATATCAATTTTATTTGATGATGGAATTACATAATCAACAGGAACTCTAAATGTTTTATTAAGATTACTTTTAGCAGTATTAATTTCTGCTTGTGTAGGTGCTTTTTCTAAAATAATTTTACATGTTTTTGGATATAAAATAGTTGGTGTTGCATATTGAACTTTACCAT
>NZ_RXFZ02000210.1:0-1527 GCF_044714365.1 Spiroplasma sp. hy2 | reverse complement strand
WWTTTTTTCATTAATTATTTACCTCCATATATTAAAAATATACCTAATTTTAGGTATATTTTATAAATATCAAGAGTTTTCGACAAAATTAAAGAAAATTAGAAAAAAAAATATTGAATTATCCTTGATTTTATTATATAATATTCCCTAGACAACACAGAGAAGCAGCAGAATTGCATAGTAATGTTCTTAGTTTTTTATTAATTAAGATTTAGTGTTAAAGTAACCCCAGCTGTTAGGGCGAAGCAAAAAACTTCCTTTATTAGAGCAATTCAATGAATCTTTTTGTATGTCATAATGATATATAGGAGGTTTTTTTAATGGCACGTTATCGTGGAAGTATATTTAAAAAAGCAAGAAGATACGGTTTTAGTATCTTAGAAAACAACAAAGAATTTTCAAAAGGGAAAAAAAGAACAACACCACCTGGTCAACATGGACAACGTCGTTCAAAATTATCAAACTATGGATTACAATTACATGAAAAACAAAAAGTTTGTTATATGTATGGTTTAACAGAACGTCAATTCCGTAACACTTACAGTAAATCAAAAAAAATGAAAGGGATTGCCGGAACAAACTTCTTAATTATGTTAGAATCACGTTTAGATAACATTGTGCATCGTATGGGACTATTACAAACAAGAGCAGGAGCTCGTCAATTAGTAAATCACGCTCATATTCTTGTTAATGGGAAGAAAGTTGATATTCCATCGTATAATTGTAAACCTGGTGATGTGATTAGTGTAAAAGAAAGTTCACAAAAAAATGTTAAAATTTTAGAAAGTTTAGATAGTCAAGTTAGTACATTAGAATTTGTTAAATTTGATAAAACTAAAATGACAGGAACATATGTTCGTTTTCCTCTTCGTGAAGAACTAAATAGTAATATTAATGAAGCACTAATTGTTGAATGATACAACCGTTTAGTTTAAAAAACATCTCAAAAGAAATGTTTTTTTATTTATTAAAATTTTACATATTAGCTTATTACTCCTAGTTTTTTCAATCTTTTATAGATTTGTTTATTTTTATCATTACTTCACAAACCATATTTAGTATTAAAAGATTTTAGTAAAGCATAATCAAAATTAAGATTTACTAGTTGTTTGATGCATTTAAAATAATCATTTTTAAGTGGCAAAATAATTTCTGTCACTTTTTGTTTTCAAGCTTGTTTATAAACAATTCCACTATAAATATCATTTAATTCAGGAACAATATAATTATAGATTCCGCCTACCACACAGGTTTCACCCGGATTTTGGGCTGGATTTGGATATTCAACAATTTTAATATGTAAAACTAAATGTTCTAATAAATTGCAATAGACTAAATGATCAGCTTTTTGATAATCAAATGGATTTTTCTTTGCATATGTCGGAGTTGATAACATAATTGCTTTATCTTCATCAATATGATGAATAGACTTCTTGCATAACCTATTAAAATAATTGTAAATATTTTTAAAAAGATACTAATAGCAAATTATAATTTTAATTAATTATGTCTTTTATTTAAAAATTT
>NZ_RXFZ02000209.1:0-1531 GCF_044714365.1 Spiroplasma sp. hy2 | reverse complement strand
ATSACCTACAATGGCAAATTGTTATAAATTACAATTTGATTTAGAAGATAGTTTTAATATTAAATCAAAAGAAAGATGAGCAAATCGTACGCATTGATATGGGGTATTAGATGATGATTTAATGACTGCCTATAACAAAGGCAATAAAAAAGTATTACAAGATGTATTTGATGATATTTTTATTCAATCAGGTCAATCAGCCGTAGATGGTCAATTATCYCAATCTTTACAAGTAGTACAAGGTACACCAACCTTAGAAACATATACCGAAGACCAAAAATCAATTATTGAACAAGTATACTTAGCATGTCATTTTTCTAGTCCTTTTGGTGATAAATCAGATAATGATCAAAATAAAACACAATCATTATTAACTAAAACAAAAGATTTAGAAAAACAAGCATATTTACAAGCATATCGTAAACAATATTATACTAAAATGTTTGATACTGTTTTAAAATATTATGGTTTATGAGATGGAAATGGTGAAAGACCTTATGGATTTGATTTTATTAGTGCTAGTTTAGTAGACCAAATGCGACAAAATGAATTAATTACTGCTAGATTAGATAATGGCACAATGGAACCAATAAGAGCTATAACTGAATATGATAATATTGATGAATTAGAAGCAACTAAATATTTTGAAAAAATAGAAGAATGACAAGATAAAATGCAAACTAAAGAAATAGAACATAATAATAAATTACTAGAATATGATGAAACTGGTAATAATCAAAATGCCTTACAAGGTAGAACAGAAATTAAGGAGAATTAACAAATGAGTAGAATTAACCCAGGTGTTATGGAAGAATTAAGAAGACAAGCCCATGATACTTTAATAGATATAAGAGAAAACATAAAAGACAATCGTCATTGAATGGTATTTCCGTTTAATGTTTATAGTTCATATATACCTGATACTGAAACAGGTTGAAAACCTAACAATGCTAAACCAAGTGATTATGGTAGTTATTCACGCATATTTGATAATATGGAAAGTACGATTGCTCAATGACAGGGTAGTTTAAAAATAGTCCAAAAATATAAAGGTGAAGAAATTAATATATTAATGATTGATGATTTTAATAAACAACCAATTAACTCAACTATATGAGCCAATAATGAAACACCATTTGCGATAAAATTAAAAGATGAAAATAATAATATTTATTGAAAATTAATTGATGGTGAAAACATTTATGATGTTAATATAATGCTAGAATACTTAAATCAATATAAATTAAGTTATTTTATTAATAATGATAATAAAGCAGATAATTTTTATACAAAAGAAGTTAAAGTTGGTAAATATTGAGATGCTTATATTATTGATGATAGAAGTTCAATTCAATTTGGTGAAGCTAAATTTGAACAAGTATTTACTCAATAATCAACTGAAAGACAATATACTTTATTAATTTTAGATGAAGATGCAGATAAATTAAATATTAATGATTATTATAATTTTTATACTGTATTTAATGACCGTGGTTTAAATATTGGTGGTGGTGATATTAATTCTGCACAC
>NZ_RXFZ02000208.1:0-1545 GCF_044714365.1 Spiroplasma sp. hy2 | reverse complement strand
YWAHATNNCTTTTTAAGGCGGAAAGCATAAACCGTAAATTACTTTTTTGTTAAAAGGATAAACCGTTATAACTATTTTACACTATTATTTTAGCAATACAATACTTTATATTTAAACTTAAAATTAATATATTTTATTGCTAATTTAGCCCTTAAAACGCGTAATAATGGTATATAATTCATCTAAGTAATTTATTAAATAAATTACTTAAACCTTCTTTTATATGTTTATTAATATTTGTAGTCATCTTTTCAGCTATAAATAATTAATAAAATATTGCAAAAGGGCTTATATTATTGGCACTTTTTTTATTTTTATTATCTAATTTACCCTTGATTATATATATATATATATATATATATATATATATATATATATATATATATAATTTA
Source organism: Spiroplasma sp. hy2 (assembly GCF_044714365.1). NCBI lineage: Bacteria > Bacillati > Mycoplasmatota > Mollicutes > Entomoplasmatales > Spiroplasmataceae > Spiroplasma > Spiroplasma sp. hy2. The sequence goes on along the minus strand of NZ_RXFZ02000208.1, from coordinate 1,153 downwards.
ATAAATTAATAAATATTAGAAAAGAGGGTTAATTAAAATGAAAAGATTATTAAGTATTTTATGTATAGTTAGTTTAACTGCAAGCGAAGCAAACAGTGTAATTGCTTGCGATGGAGGAAATATAAAACAAAAAATTAATTTAAATACAATAAATAAATTAACTGTAAATATTATTCATGAAAAAAATAAAAAACTATCTGATTTAAATACAAAAATTATTAATGCACAAGAATTTATAAATAAACCTTTAAATGAAGGTTATACTATTAATTATTATTCTGATGAAGATTTAAGTAATAAAAATGATATTTCTGATTTTCCTCAATTTAAAAACATTGCTATTTATGTTGTTATAATTGCTTCTAAAAATAATAAAAATTGAGAAGGACAAACTTCAAGATTAAAAGTAGTAATGAAATAAAAAATATATGAAAAGATTATTAAGTATTATTGGTGCAATATCATTAGTAGGAACAAGTACAACTAGTTTAGTTGCTTGTAATACCCCACAAGAATATACACCGAAAGAATTAGCAAAATTAAAAGAAGAAAACAAGATAAATACTACTAACCAAGAAATTAGAGACAATTTAGAATGAATAGCACCACAAGAAAAACCATTTAATAAAGTTGATAATAAATGATATTATATAGTTTGAAAAAAAGATAAATGAAAAATTAGCAAAATTTTTAGAAATTATAGTATTAATGTGAACCAAGAATATAATATATACAAAGATAATAACTATGAATTAAAGTTTTTCAGAGGTATTAACAACATAAATAAAATACAAGATGCATCTTTAATTTATAATCGTAATAATCCTTTTGGTTTTGTAAAATGAGGCGAAAGAAATTCTGATTATATAAATTATATTAAATCAGTTTATCGTTGAAATTTAGATAAACCAGAGCTTGAATTAATTTTAGATGAAAATGGTAATGTAAAAGTTAAGGGAGAATAAAAAGAGATATTGCATCTCTTTTTTATTATCTTGGTTTAATTGTAATTTTAACTGGGTTATCATTTTTATTTCTAATTCCTAACTTTAATTTTGTCGAAAACTCTTGATATTTATAAAATATACCTAAAATTAGGTATATTTTTAATATATGGAGGTAAATAATTAATGAAAAAAATAATTACAGAWAA
>NZ_RXFZ02000207.1:0-1559 GCF_044714365.1 Spiroplasma sp. hy2 | reverse complement strand
ATATATATAATGTGACCAGAAAGAGGGTTGGTATATATGAAAAAAATGTTAAGTATTTTAGGAACAATTAGTTTAGTAGGAACAAGTACAACAAGTTTAGTTAGTTGTGGTGAAGAACCAAAATGTGAAAATAAAATTATTGGTAATTTAAAAGAAATTTGTTCTTCAGATAGACCATTTCATAATGATGATGATAAATGATATTTTGTTATTGTAAAAGGAGATAGTCCTGAATGAAATATTATTAAATTCCAAAATAACAATAAAACTAAAACTATATATAGTTCAAATGACTATGAAGTTGATTTAGCAAAAGGAAGCAATAATTATTCGGGTTTGGTTATTTTTATTAAAAAAGATGATAAAAAATTCCCTTATACATGAGGACAAGATAAAGGGAAATACTTCAAAAATGTTTATCAATGATTGGGTGATAATGAACCAACAAATAATGACATACCAAAAATAGATGATAATGGGAATATTATTGTTTAAAATAATCATAAAAAATAGGGTTTTATCCCTATTTTTGTTTTAAATTGATATTAGACGCATGTATGGTTTTAATTAAAAAATGTGAATTTACTGTTCTATTTGTTGGAAATGCTAATTTACCTTTTATAAGCAATTCATAATTAACACTCATTTTTAATTTAACACCCTCATTGTAAAATACAATTTGTGTTTTAAAATGATAACCATCATCGTTTTGTCTAAATGGATATTGATATTCTTCTAAATTATTAAAAATAGTATATCCACTTTCATTAATATTTTCAATTTTAATATTAATTTTTGTTTCTAGTCTTTTTTTTCAATTAAATTCTGGATCAATACTATTTGCTTCAAAAATTATATTACCTGCATTTTGAAAACTAAAACTATCATAACTATCTTGAACTTGTTGTCAATTAGTTGCTCCAAATGTTTCAAAATCAAATAATAAAATGTCTTGATTATGGTATTTTTGGTCTCTTGTTCCACCTTGACCATTATCTTGAGCAGAAACATCTAGTTTACTATCTGCTTTACTTAAATTAATTTGTACTGGATAAAAATTAATACTTGGTGGTGGATCAGGTAATTTAACAGGTCAATCGTGTATTATATCATCATCAATATATTGGTCTAAATAACTAAGAGAATAAAGAGTTAATCAATCACGCACTGAATTATTATATAAACTTGTTGTTTGTAAACTAACAAAATAACTCATAATTGAATATGGATCATATAAATCAATATCATCGGAAAACATATAAATACGACATGCAGTTTTTCCCAAATTATAAAACCCAACTGCATCAATTATATATCGCCCACTCCCAACAATATCAGTTAGTAAATTTTCACTTTCTATTGTTGACAAAGATACACTTTCTTCATTAATTAAATAAATAATATCTTCATCATTAAATGATTGCGGTATCATAACACTACTAATTCTATAATTTTTACCGTATTCTTTTTTTGATTTTTTAGATCACATTGATGCTGTTATTTTATCTGTTAAAGTAAATGCTCAACTTGTATTACTTGCACTAGCACCGATTATATCA
>NZ_RXFZ02000206.1:0-1572 GCF_044714365.1 Spiroplasma sp. hy2 | reverse complement strand
AATTAAATTATGATGAATTAATGAAATTATATGAATTAAAAGCAGAATGACCTAAAAAATATGAGGTATGAGGAATTGGAATGCCGAGGAGCATTAGATGGTTCTATTTTTGCTAATTATTTATTTAGTAAATTATATGATTTTGAACCAGTTAATTTTAGAGCAGGTTTAGATTTAGGATATGCTGAATCACCATTAGGACATGCTACTCATGCTATTTTAATGGGATTAGATAGAGAATATAAAAAAATGACACCATTAATGGAATATAAACATAGTAATGCTGAAATGATACATAAAGATACAACTAAGATTTTAATTGAAATAGTACACTTTTTTATAACTGCTTCTATAAAATGAGATTATTTACAAGATGGTTTAGATGTAAATGTTGACTATGGAAATGGTGGTTTAGTTTCTATTGATACATTAAATAATATTCGTAGACAATATTACCCTGACCATAATTGATTAAGATTTAAACCAGTAGTAAAAGATGTTTGATATCGAACTGATAGAATTGATGCTATAATCATCCTGCTAAATAAGAATTATTTACAAATTAGTCAACGATTAACACCAGAGTTATTTAAGGATATGTTAAAAATGGAATGAAGAAAACCACCCGCAAATAAATCTACTTATAAATTAGAAGATAATAAATTATTTGATGATGGTTTTGATGCTATGACTTATGCTGTTATGGATATAATGGAATATTTTATAAAAACATTAGATAATCCATTTTTAATAAGTAAACAATTCGGAAAGCGAGGTTAAAATTATGGCATTTTGAAATAAAAATAACTATGTAATTGATTTAGATAAAAAGAATTATAAAGAATATATATTATTTAAATGAGATAGATTTATGAGTGGATTTACTCACTTATGATGAGCATTACTTTATAATACATTTTTTGCATTAGGTTGAACCGGAGCAGTTAAAAGTGGTCAATTTGATGGTTTTAGTTGAGATAGTATTATGTCATCAAGTAATATTATTGGTTTGGGATTTGGACATATTACTTTATTAGGTATTCAAGGTATTTTAATGTGAATTGGTCGTAAACCTAAAATAGATAAAAATATTAAATCACAAGGTAATCATTTAATTCGTAAAAGAAAATTAGGTATTGTATTTATTATTTTAGGGTTAGTGCCTTTAGTTATTTGATCTATTGGTAGATTAATTATTATCTTTATGTGTAAAGCATATTTAAAAGAAAATGGTAGTTATGAAAGAACTGAAAATAAATTTATTAAAGATTTAGAAATTAAAAAAGTAGATAAAGATACAGCAATAGAAACTGTTTCGCAATTTGCAGAAAAAATATTGAAAGGAAAAGATTAATTATGGCAAAGAAACAAATTAAAAAAATGTTGAAAAAATGCGAATGGATAAAAATATCTGTTGAATGATAATTGATGGTAAAGAATGTTTTAAAAAAGTAAGTAAAAATTGAAATGGTATTGGTGTTCCTGCGTGTGATGAACATACTAAAATATTCCAAGAATTAATGAAAGAAACTTATGATTATGGTGTTAATAATAAACAAGAATATTTAWARA
>NZ_RXFZ02000205.1:0-1587 GCF_044714365.1 Spiroplasma sp. hy2 | reverse complement strand
TTKMTATTCTTAAAAAATTTAAAATTATTACAGAAAAATATCGTAATCATAGAAAACGATTTAGTTTAAGATTTAATTTAATTGCTTCAATTTATAATTTGCTATTAGTATCTTTTTAAAAATATTTACAATTATTTTAATAGGTTATGCAAGAAGTCTATTTAATGACCTTAGGAATAATGAGCATAAGTGGAATAACAATTGTTTCTTGTGCTTGTAGTTATCCAAAATAAAACAAATTGGAAGAAGAAAAACAAAGAAAAAATTTAGATAGAGCTCCTTTGTTACCAATAAATAATAATAATAATAATAATAATCCAAAAAAAGAGGAAATAAAATTACAATTTCCAATTGATATTAGTGGTATTACTAAAATTAACCCAATTAAAAAAGTTAATGTTAAGAATATTAAAGATGTTCAGTTTTCTGAATGATCAGAGCCAATTCGTGATGCAATTTTAGCAACATTGCATGCAGAACTAAGCACTAAATTAACAAAAAATGATTATGATGTAATTCCTATCTTCCCAAAAGAGTTTTATATCAAAGATAATAAAATTGATACTCTTTCTTTTGATTTAACAATTCCAAGAAAAATAGAAATTACCTGTTTGGGAAAAAATAATGCAAAGGGTAGATTTAATACATATGTCATACTACCAATAAGTATTGTAAAATAATGATAAATTAATGAAAGAATATAAAAAAATAACATTTTAAAATGCTGTTTTTTTATTTTTTTAAATACGATATGATTGATATATATGGGAGAGGAACGTGATTAAAAAATGTTTAATTTAACGCAAATAACAGGATTAGTTTATTTTATTTTTATTATTGTAATTGGACTGCTTCTTGTAGGTTGATTAATATTTGGTCTTATTTTATTAAGGTTTAAAAAGAAAAAAACAACATTAAAACCACGGATGTTATTACGGAAAATGTTAGATGAGAATGATTTACAAGATGTTAATATTGGAGAACAAAACCATATTGTTAAAGCACGGAATTTTTCAAAAATAAGTAATGCTGTCATTATTCATTGTACTGATGATAAAGACCAAAGCATTGTAAAAATTTATGATATGATTTTTCATTTTTATTATGTTTATAACCAAAAAACAAAACAATCAAAATGTTTTTTTTGATTAAAATTTTTGTCATGATTTTTGTTGTTTACAATATTTTTATTTATTATAGCAATAATTTTAGTTATTTTAATACAGTTTTTAAAAGACAATACTGTTATTAATGCAATTGACATTACAATTCAAATTTTATCTATTATTGGTATTGTTTATTTGATTTTGGGATGATTTTGTTGAGCGAATTTAGTAGAAAATTATCGTCAAGATTTAATAGCATTAGCAATAGACTATTTACCAACAGAATTTATCAAGTCTTTTAAAACTTATACTAGTTTTAAAGCATTTTTTCCTTTTTCTGAAAATATAATATGTTTTTATTAAAGGGATTGTAATTTTTCTTTAATTTTGTCGAAAACTCTTGATATTTATAAAATATACCTAAAATTAGGTATATTTTTAATATATGGAGGTAAATAATTAATGAAAAAAATAATTAHAW
>NZ_RXFZ02000204.1:0-1597 GCF_044714365.1 Spiroplasma sp. hy2 | reverse complement strand
WTATTAATAATTGTTTTTTGTTGTTTTGTTATTGGATCATATTCATAAACTTTATTATGATTAGTTGATGTATAATAAATTTTTTCTTTAAATAAAAATATTTTTTTATTATATTTATTTTTATCTTCTGTTATAAAAATTTTATTTTGTTGTTTTGTTATTGGATCATACTCATAAATTTCTTCTGGTTTTTCTAAATTAAAATAAAATTTATTATTAACACTTTGAAAATTTCAACCTTCAGGAATTTCAAGTATTTTATTTTGTTGTTTTGTTATTGGATCATATTCATAAATTCTATGAATTTGATCACCTTGTCAGTCAAGTGTTCCAACATAAATTTTATTATTTAATAAAAATTTAGATTCGATATGATTACTATCTAATTGTAGTAATAATTTTTCTTGGTTTGTTTTTAAATCATATTCATAAACTTCATTTGATTTATTAAATTTATTAAAATAAATTTTATTATTTAAATATAGCTTAATTCCACTCATTAGGGGGTCTAAAGAATGATTAATAATTCTTTCTAATTCTGATTCTAAATCATATTCATATATTATTTTACTTGAAAACAAAAAGATTTTATCTTTTGTTTTTGTGGTCAAAACATAAAAATAACCTGAATTTTTTATAATAATTTTTTTATATATTTTATTTGTTATATCATATTGATGAATTTTATAATAAAAATCTTGGTTTCTAGAAATTATATAAAATTTATTATTTTTTAATATTAAATCTGTATCACTACTTCCATCAAAATTAAACAATTCTTTTTCTTTTTTTGTTATTGGGTCATATTCATAAGCGCCTCTATATTTAATAATATAAATTTTACTATTTAAAATAAATATTTGAAAAATAACTCTATTATTATTAATAATTTTTCTTTGTAATCCTGATTCTAAATCATATTCATAAATATTAAAATCTCTTGATACAAAATAAATTTTATTATTTAGAAAAACAGGTAAATAATCAATACTATCATTTGTTTGAACAATTTTTGTTTCTAATCCTCCAAAAAATCAATATTTTCAACCTTCTTCTAAAACATTAATATTTCTAAATTCATTATTTCTTTTATTTCTTTTTAAATTTTCTAAACTATTTGTCATTGGAATATAATTATTTTCTAATTTAGTTTCTTCTTTTTGATAAGGGCTAGCGGCAATTGTTGTTGGTACAGCGGTTCCACTAATTGTTAATACACTTAATAAACTTAAAAGTTTTTTCATTTTTTATAATTTCCTTTCTTTCATCTTGAAACTTTTTATCAAGATCTATTGACATTATATATATATATATATATATGCAAGTCAAGCATTTTTATATGTTTGTTTTAGAAAGGAGATTGTTTAGAATGATTATTATTGTGATTATATTGCTATACCAGTACTAATCTGGGCTCGCGGTGATTTTCATAAGTTTTGCGAAAAATTACTTAAAGTTTAAAAAAACTTTTGCCGCGCTTTTCAAAATACTTGGGAAAAATTCTAAGCGTTAAGCGAAGAATTTTATAAAGGTTCCCAAATTTGTTTGAAAGAATTTCAAAATATTTTTTAACTTGTAAGTCATTTTATCACAAAAT
>NZ_RXFZ02000203.1:0-1603 GCF_044714365.1 Spiroplasma sp. hy2 | reverse complement strand
ATAATCAAATTTATCAAATTTCATAATTTTAGATTCCTATAATTTCTATTTTAAATATATTTTATAGGAATTTTAAAATAACTAGGTTATGCAAGAAGTCTAATGTTTTACCTGTACTTTCTTGTGGTGCTGCTAAATGCAAATATTTTTGAAATACTTTTTTAATCGAAGTACTACCATGAATTCAAAGCATATGGTGACCAATTTCTTTTACTTGCCCAGTTTCATCATCTCACCAAAAAATAAAACAGTTAAACCAATAACTCCTGTTGCTACTCATGTTGCTGTTTCAGCATTGATAATCAAAGACGCAAAAAATAAAGTTCCAATTGTTGCTAAAGCCGTATTAACTAAAGTATTTGCAATTAAAATAGTTGCTAAAGTACGATCATAATCTTTGACCAATTTATAAACTTGTTTTGCTCGACGAATTGTTTTATTTGTTGCTCTTTTTTTCCGTTTACTAACATTCTTTTTTGCCATTTGTTTTAAACGAATAACATTAATTGAGGTAATAGCTGTTTCTGAAGCCGAAAAAAACTTGAAAAAATTAATAAAATAATCATTATTGGAAGTAACACAGCCAATGCGGTGGTCATATCCATCATCATTTACTCTCCTTTAAAATCTGTATTATTTTGTATCATTATATACTTTTCTCTCATAATTATCTACTAAATAACACCATAAAAATATTTAGATTTAACTTTAAAAATATAAAAAATAATGTATAGTTATAGATAGACAATTATATAAAATAATTCTTGGGGAGGAATAGAAATGAAAAAACTGCTAAGTACAATGGCAGCAATGACACTCGCAACAACAACAGCAACAGCAACAATCGCTTGTTCAGATCAAAATATGGCATATTACAACCAATTCATCAATGGTATAAACAATAAAGAAAGTTTTATTTTTATGGTTTCAGCAAAGAATTGCATTCATTGTCAAAATACAACAGATACAACAATTCCAGATTTATATAATAAAAATGGCTATGGTAATGATAAATATGACAAGTATTTAGCAGGTAATTTTGGTGCCCAATATGCTTTAAAAACATATCCGATTAGTGCTGATGAACAAGAAAAAATTAAAAACACTCGCTTAATTATTACTGATAACATTAAAGATTATAATGGTATTTGAAAAGAAAAATGAGCAAAAAAAATTGCTGATTGAATTGTAACACAAGAGCGAAATGCTCATAAAATTAATGGTGAAATTGACAAAACAATTACTGCTGATTCATTAGGATTAACTGGAACGCCAACTTACGTCTATATTAAAAATGGAAATTATGTTGGGTTCGAAACGGGTGAAGTTGGAAACTTACAAACGGGGGCCAATTCTGACTTATGAATGAATCGTTTTATTAAATATATGGTCTTAGAAGATTAAGATATTGATCATAATAAATCATAATAAAAAATACTCAGACAACTTGCTGGGTATTTTTTTAATTAATCATTGTTAAAATTGCATTAAAAATAATAGACTTCTTGCATAACTTATTAAAATAATTGTAAATATTTTTAAAAAGATACTAATAGCAAATTATAATTTTAATTAATTATGTCTTTTATTTAAAAATTTTAWW
>NZ_RXFZ02000202.1:0-1603 GCF_044714365.1 Spiroplasma sp. hy2 | reverse complement strand
TKTGNATAAATCAGATAATGACCAAAATAAAACACAATCTTTATTAACTAAAACCAAAGATTTAGAAAAACAAGCATATTTACAAGCATATCGTAAACAATATTATACTAAAATGTTTGATACTGTTTTAAAATATTATGGTTTATGAGATGGTACTGGTGAAAGACCTTATGGATTTGATTTTATTAGCGCTAGTTTAGTTGACCAAATGCGACAAAATGAATTAATTACTGCTAGATTAGATAATGGCACAATGGAACCCATAAGAGCTATAACTGAATATGACAATATTGATGAATTAGAAGCAACTAAATATTTTGAAAAAATAGAAGCATGACAAGATAAAATCCAAGCAAAAGAAATAGACCATAATAATAAATTACTAGAATATGATGAAACTGGTAATAATCAAAATGCCTTACAAGGTAGAACAGAAATTAAGGAGAATTAAAAAATGAGTAGAATTAACCCAGGTGTTATGGAAGAATTAAGAAGACAAGCCCATGATACTTTAATAGATATCAGAGAAAACACAAAAGACAATCGTCATTGAATGGTATTTCCTTTTAATGTTTATAGTTCATATATACCTGATACTGAAACAGGTTGAAAACCTAATAATGCTAAACCCAGTGATTATGGTAGTTATACAAGAATATTTGATAATATGGAAAGTACGATTGCACAATGACAAGATAGTTTAAAAATAGTACAAAAATATAAAGGTGAAGAAATTAATATTTTAACCGTTGATGATTTTAAAAATCAACCAATTAATTCAACAATATGAGCAAATAATGAAACACCTTTTGCGATAAAATTAAAAGATGAAAATAATAATGTTTATTGAAAATTAATTGATGGTGAAAATATTTATGATATTAATAGAATGCTAGAATACTTAAAGCAATATAAATTAAGTTATTTTATGAATAATGATAATAAAGCTGATAACTTTTATACAAAAGAAGTTAAAATTGGTAAATATTGAGATGCTTATATGATTGATGATAGAAGTTCAATTCAATTTGGTGAAGCTAAATTTGAACAAGTATTTACTCAACAATCAACTGAAAGACAATATACTTTATTAATTTTAGATGAAGATGCTGATAAATTAAATATTAATGATTATTATAATTTTTATACTGTATTTAATGACCGTGGATTAAATATTGGTGGTGGCGATATTAATTCTGCCCCCAAGATAGACAATGATTATATCCTTCAAATGTTATTAATTATTATTCACCTTATGATGGCAGTTTCTTATGACAAGAAATTACCTTTTCAAGTATTAATGACAAAATTAGTAATAGTGGGTTGGCAGTAAGACAATTTATTCAAACATCAGCACCCGGTGAAGGTTATTGTTTTCCTAAAATAACTTATGATGAAAAACTAAATAAAGGTATTGTTGAATTAGATGAAGTTTTATTAAAAGACCCAGGTGTTAGAGCAATGGCAGTTAAATTTTATGGTAATCCGATCTTTTTTGATATGCCAGTTATTGGTCGGCCAATTATTAAAGGGCAATTTAATAAAAAAGTTATGAATTCCCGTGATTTATTAATGTATAACATGTATCCTGCTCCCCCTWWMW
>NZ_RXFZ02000201.1:0-1606 GCF_044714365.1 Spiroplasma sp. hy2 | reverse complement strand
AKCATATTTTAGAAGAAAAGATGAATTTGGTAATACCGTTGGACAAGTTCAAATTGAATATAATAAAATGGGTTCTTGTAATGTTTGAGATATTTTAAATATAAATAATTTTATTAATCGCCAAATTACCATATTACCTTTAAACTATACACAAAAATTAGTATTTAATCCTTTTACTATCCCGGGCGGAGTTGGTAAATTCTTAAACTTTATTTCATTTGGTATTCCATGAGGTTGAGTAATTAATCAAGATAAAAAAACTTGACCTAATTTTCAATTTCTTAATGGTTTTATGAGTTCTAATGTTTATAGTTTTTATAATGATGCCTTTTGATCTGAAAAATCAAAAGGTAAAGGTTATTTACCATTTGAAATATTTAGAGAACAAGGTAATGATAAAGTTGGTGCTATATTTGGTGCTAATGCTACTAGTTTAGGGTTTACTACTTTATTAACTGATAAATTAAAAGGTACAGTTTATACTAAGGATGGTAAAGTAACTGAACAAATAACTTATTCAACTTATAATTTAAAACAATTAAATGAAAAAACTAACCGAATTTATTTAATTAATGAACAAACAAAAGCAGTTGAAGCACAAAAACCAGTTAGTGATAGTGAAAAAGATAATGATTGCAAATTCTTACAAACACCTGATGGAACAAATTGTAGTTATATAATTGATATGTTTTCAATTCAAGCATTATATAAAGGTAATTTTGAAATTATATTTTATGCTGATAACCCATATACTAATAATGAAGAAGATTACTTACGCTTATCAGTATGAAGTTTCAGAGGTAAAACAAAAAGTGTTTTAAATAATTATTTACGCGATATGACAACTAATTATAAAACTAGTTTCTTATTACCACATGATTATGAAATACCAACATTTAATTACCCACAATATGTCTTACCACCAGTACCATATAATTATAAGGAATATACAAAAGATATTATGCGTTCTTATGTAGTACTACCATTATTAACTAAAATTATTGCACCAGCACAATGTAAAGTGGGAAATTATGAGCCAGTTAATTTATTTGATGATACAGAAGAATATAAAGGTTATTATGAAATAGAAATTGATTTAAAACAAATTGACCCAACAATTCAAAGTATTAGTAAATTTCAAGATGCTTATAAAACAATAGAAATAAGTAATCTTAATAATTTACAAGTTGAATGTGGGCCACCAAATATAGAGAATTTTATTCCTAATAGAAATATTAATTTATCTGCTGGTGAAAATACTTGTAATTATGATTTAGGTTCATTAAATAATATAACTTTAAAACAAACTGGTCGTTCACAAACTGATAAAGTTAATTTTCCAAATACTTTTTCAATAGATACAAAAGAAATAACTAATGATATTCAAACATTTGAACCTATTGCTTATACTAATGGTTTACCAAGCGGAAATTATCAAAACACTTATTTCACTTACCAAGATAGAGTAGTAATTAAATTTTTACTTCAAATAACTTTAATTTTGTCGAAAACTCTTGATATTTATAAAATATACCTAAAATTAGGTATATTTTTAATATATGGAGGTAAATAATTAATGAAAAAAATAATTACAGAATTAATAWWA
>NZ_RXFZ02000200.1:0-1631 GCF_044714365.1 Spiroplasma sp. hy2 | reverse complement strand
AWAANTTAAACAACAAAAAATATGTGATGTTAATGATTGTTATAAAGCAATATCATTTATTACTGAAAAATTTTTATCAAATAAAGTTTTATGAACTTGTGAAAAGCACAAAGATTTATTAAATCAAACTAAAAATTGAAAACAAAAGCAGTTTTATCAGAAACTTGAAAATTCAAAAATTATCTTTGATTGAGAAACTGGTTTGTTAAAACTTAAATTTTATAAAACAACTTAATGTAGTGTGGAACAGTTATTTGTTAATAACTAAGTACTAAATGAATTGTTTATAATTCATTTTCCACAAGCCGGCCGAGGCAAGTACTGAAATAGTGTATGAGGAAAAATGTAAATCGGCGTTGGTTGTAAGAACAATTAAACGATAGTGGTGATAAGTGCAAGGTCAACATCAAACCACAATAAATATTGAGATGGTCACTTTATAAATAAATTTGCGTATAGCATTAGGCTCTTCAAGGTGCAAGTGAATTTATTTTAAAAACTGAACGCTTTGACCTGAAATGGTGCGGATGAAGAGGTGTATATACACGGCGTAACAAATTTACAAACAACTACAAAATGTAGAACATTGTAGTACTTTGTAGTTAATTGTAAATTCTAATCGCCACCGCTCACCCCCAGTGAAGCGGATGGCGTAATAAATAAATAGATAAATACTTATATAACTAACTCTCGCTTTGGCACTTTCACTTGGGAGTGAGTGCCAGCGAGTTAAAAAGGAGAATTAAAAAATGACAGAATATAAAAGTAAATATATTAATAAAACTTGAAATGAAATAACAACATCATTTGATTGAGTTAATTGTCAACCTGTTAATTGTAGTATTAAACATCATAAAAATCATTATGATTTGCAATGTTTAGAATGAGCAAAAATGTACTTAAATTTATTTGAAAATAAATGAGATGTTATTAATTCATATATGCAACATTACAAAATTAACGATATTTTAGATTTAGCATCAGATGGATGAAAAATATTACAAATTGATAAAAAAATTAAAGGAATAATTTAGGAGTTTTATATGAAAAAGTTAAATAAAATTTGCATTAAACAAAAATATTGAGGATATTGCTCAAAATGCAATCAAGAAAATAAATTACAAGAATTAATACTACGTGCTTATCCCGTTTCATTTGAAGATATGACTGAGGAACATTGAGCATTAGGTAAACAGAATTAGGAGGAATAAAAAATGAATAAAAGATACTTATTAGTAATTAAAAATAAATATAGCATTGATACTTTATCATTTTATACATTTGAAGAAGCAAAAATTACTGCTGAAAATTTAAGTTATTGTAAAACAACAATTATTGATTTAGAAGATAAAAAAATTAAATGACAAGGATGTGAATAATATGTGAAAAGATGAAAATGGTTCTGTTTATACAGAAGAAGATTTATTTAATTTAGCATTAGAAGAATGTCATTCAGAAGACAGTGCTTATGACTATATTGATAATTTAATTAATGAAATGGAATTAGAGGAAATTTAATTATGTCAGATTTAAAGTTAAATAATGAAGTTAAAAATATTACTTATCCATTTTATTTAAAAGGAAATGATTTTAAAGAATTAAGTTTAAAAGCATTAACAATTAAAAAATGA
>NZ_RXFZ02000199.1:0-1633 GCF_044714365.1 Spiroplasma sp. hy2 | reverse complement strand
TTWATCAGGTGTATATTCTTGTGGTTTATTACAAGCAACTAAACTTGTTGTGATTGTTCCAATTAAAGTGACTGTTCCTAAAATGTTTAATATTTTTTTCATATATTACCTTTCTTTTACTTAGTGTTTGTTAATTTAATTAAAATGGAAATAATGTTAAATATATTTCCATTTTTAGTATTCAAATAAATTATTTATTTTTTAACTAATTTAAAATACTAATTATTTTACAAGTAGCTCCAGTTACTTTTGCCACACCAGAAATTATTTTACCAACTTTAGGAATAAACTGAGCAATTGTCCCCACATTACCAGCTATATCTGAACACATTTTTAAACCTTTACCTTCTTCTAATTTTTGTTTAATATTATTAATTTCATTATTTAAATTAATAATTTGCTGTTTTAAATTATTAATATCTTCTTTTAATTTTGTAAGGCTGTCATATAATTCATTTGATTTAAATTTAAGATCTATTGTTGTTAAAATATGTTGTAAAGAAAGTAATTTATCATTAAGATTATTTAATTTATCTCCTTTTCAAGTTCTTTTTTGTTCTAATGTAAAACTGGGAATATCTTCTTTAATTTGACGATTAACTTCATTTTCTCAACTATTAAAATTTAAATTTCAACTTTCAATTAAATTATCATTATCAATTAATTTTGATAAGTCATTTTCTAAAAATTCTTTAGTTACATAAACTAATTTTGGTTTTAAAATAAATTTAGAATAAATTGTACTTTGCTTATTTACTTTTAATCTAGCAGAAAAATTATAAGTAAAATGTGAATATGGGGTTTTTTCAAAAATTTCTAAATGTTCTATTTTTAAATTTGGATTTTGTTTTTTAACTGCATTTAATATGGTATTATTATCGTTATTATCAATTATTCCCAAATTAATTGAACTATTATTAAAATCATTAAAATCATTAATTAAATTATCTAAATATTTATTTGAATATTTTATTGCATCATCACTTTTTATCACTGCATCATAATATTTTATATTTTTTGTTCTACTTCCAATTTTTATATTTACTTTAATACCATCAAAATAAATTCTTAATCTACTTTTTTTATCACTATTTTCTCATTTATTATTTATATAATTTCAATTATTATGTATTGCTTCTCCTAATTTTTCCATAGATTCATATTTATCAAAAGAAGAACCAGTACTTTCAAAAACACTAAATTCAATATTATCTATAACTTTATTTTTAAATTTGTTAGCAAAATTATAATATTCATTTTCATATAAAATAACAACTTCTTCTCAAAAATCCGGTGTAAAAGTAAGAGAATATTCTCCCTTTTGACTAGAAAAAGTATAAAATATTGATGTTCTTTGTTTAAATTCATTATATGAATTTTTTGATCTTTTACTTCTATTTATTAATAAACTTTCTAAATTATTTGTTTGATGACTAATATCACTATTAATATTTTCTTCTTTTTGATAAGGACTAGCGGCAATTGTTGTTGGTACAGCAGTTCCACTAATAGTTAAGACACTTAATAAACTAAGTAATTTTTTCATTACGTGTTTTTTCTCCTTTTCTTATCTTGAAACTATTTATTGAAATTCTTTATCAAGATTTACCTTCAGTATATATATATATATATA
>NZ_RXFZ02000198.1:0-1635 GCF_044714365.1 Spiroplasma sp. hy2 | reverse complement strand
TAATAAATTTAAAGCAAAATCATAATCTTACACAAAATTAGTTTTCAAATTGTCATATTGATGATTTTTTTTATTTCATCAAGAGTTTTCGACAAAATTAAAGAAAACAATTATTAAAAAGTTGAAAAAATGGCAAAGCCAACGCTATACTCTCGCTCATGACTAATTGAAACATGAACAAGTTCATTTTGTTCTAATGAAAGTCCTTCAACATGAAGGTTATTATCATCTTTTAAACAAATTGTTACTTGGTTTAAAATTAACTTACTTTCTAATGCTTTAACTAAAGCTTCTTTTACCGCTCATCGTCCTGCTAAAAATTGTCGTTGAGCATTTTTATCAAAAAAAGTTGCATATTGTTTTATTTCAGCTGGACTTAATACTTTTTGAATGAATGCTGTCGATAATTTAATTCGTTTATTTTGAATAATATCAATACCAACATTTTTAATCATAATTTTTTCCTCCGTTTGATAACTTACTAATATTTTAACAAAAAAGGTTGAAAAACGATATAATAATTTTATAAAAGAAAATAATGAGGGCCATCATATGAATAATATCAGTTTTAAGAAAGTTGATTCCACAATTATTAAAGCAATTATTACTACTTATCAAAATTATGCAATTCATAATACAGATTCCAATAAAACTAATGTTTTTAATAAAAATGGGATTATTATTACAATTTATAAAACAAATAGTGTTTTGTTTCAAGGCTATCAAGCTGAAAAAGAAGCAAAACGTTTTTTTCCAACCTTAATGAGTCCTTTACCAAATAAAAATGTTTCTATTCCAATGACATATTTTCAAAAAAATGTGATTGGTAACGATGAAGTTGGTGTTGGTGATATTTTTGGCCCGCTAGTTGTTACTGCTTCTTATCTTCCGCTTGCAACTTTTAATGAATTAGCAAAGTTACCAATTAAGGATAGTAAAAATATGACAAAACAGCAGATTTTAAGTTTAGCCCCAATAATTAAAAAAATGGTCAAAAGTGTTACTATTATTATTAATAATGAACTTTATAACAAATGATATGCTAAATATCAAAACGCTCATATTATTAAAACCTTAGCGCATAATCAAGCTTTAGTCCAATTATTAGCAAAACATCAGTTGAATAATAAAACAATTTTTATTGACCAATTTGTTAACCAAACAAAATATTTTGAATATTTACAAAAAACTAAAACAAGTACAATTATCAAAGATAACCTTGTTTTTATTACTAAAGGAGAAGAAAAATCATTAGCCATTGCTTGTAGCGCGATTTTAAGTCGTGCCGCCTTTCTAATTAAAATTAATGAACTTGCAACAAAATATCATTTATCGTTTCCCTTAGGGGCTAGTGAAGATGTTAAAGCGCTAGCACGTAAATATAAAAAACTGCTTCCAGCAACTACTTACACTCAATTTTTAAAAGAACATTTTAATTTAACAAAAAAATAATCCTTCTAGAAAGATTATTTTTCATCTTCATCAAAAGCAATTATTTCATTGTGTAGAATAGACTTCTTGCATAACATAGTTATTTTAAAATTCCTATAAAATATATTTAAAATAGAAATTATAGGAATTTAAAATTATGAAATTTGATAAATTTGATTTTATTAATGATAAAGAATTATTCMA
>NZ_RXFZ02000197.1:0-1640 GCF_044714365.1 Spiroplasma sp. hy2 | reverse complement strand
TATRTTGTTTAATTATCATTACCTCCTTTTAGGAGTTGTTTTATTTCAAATAAAAAACAACCCTTTAATAAGGGTTGTTTTTTCCTACTTCATCCTTTATTCTACAATAGCAAATCATTTTTAGCATTTTAATAATATAATAATGTTATGAAAAGGAGAAAAAATATTATGTATGATAAAAAAAGCAAGGTTATTGTTAAAATAACAAATATCACGCCGTTCGGTGCTTTTTGTGAATTAAAAGACGCAGCTGGTTTAATTCATATTAGTGAATTTTCTGATTTCTTTGTTCGAAATATTCAAGAATTTGTTAATGTTGGTGACAATGTTGAAGTAGAAGTTCTTGATTTTGACCCCGTTAAAAAACATGTCAAATTAAGTTACAAAAATTGCCGTCCAGAATTATTGAAAAAGGACAATAATCCAACGGAAGAAACACTGCTAAATTCAGAATCATTACCTAATAAGCATGATTTATTATCAAAATAAATAAACTAGTAAAAAGTATAAAAAAGGTAAAAAGTAGTTTGAAACTACTTTTTATTTTGCTAAATTTAATTGTTTTTGTAACTGGTTTGTTTGTTTACTACTAATTTTATTTTGTGCAAAATAGAATCCAAAGTAACAGCCACTAATAATTAGGGCAAAGGTTGTGTAAACAACAATTGTTTGGACAGCCATCGGAACTTTACCATTTGTATAACTAGCTTTTGGATTTGTAAATTCCATAAAATCATATGGGAAATAACCCGAGAATGACATATCTGGTCATGGTTTTCAATTATGAGTTACTTTTAAAATATAACCAAAAATAGTAGACACCAAGAAATAACCTAAAATTGTTGCTAAACTATAACCTCATCAACGTAACATAGTTATTTTGTTATAACTTAAATCATGATGTTGATAAAAAACAAAATAATAAATCACACCTAATAGCGGAATTAAAGAATGTTGCAAAAACATACTCATTCATTGAATTGGTAATCAACTTTTAAAATCACCAGTAATTGGTAAAGAAAGATTATAAAAGAATAACGTAAAGCAAATAACTACCATTGTTAATAATCCTACTTTACTATTATCATATCGCCCTTTTCCTTCTTTTAACGTATTAAACGCAGAATTAAGGAAGAAAGCAGAAAAAAGCAATGTTGAATATGAGGTATATAAGGTTAGATTTCGAAAAATAACCATAAAACTAATACTAATATCTGATCAACTTTGTAACTCTGCTAATTTTGTTTCATACTTTGGTACTCAACTTTTGGGAAATATTCCATGATGTTTAGATCATAATGTCAATGATAAACTAACACTAGTAAAAACAATAATTGAAATAATTGGTAAAAGACCAATTATTATTTTAAATCAAAACCGTCAACTTTTAGTTAAAGTTTTAATATTATTTTTTAATATTCAAATTTTATTATTATTTAGTTTTAATATTGTTTCGTTGTTTGTTATATTTTCCATTTTTGGGCTCTTTTAATAATATATTTTTTATTATACTAGTTTTCAACGAGAAAAGCAAGATTCTTTAATTTTGTCGAAAACTCTTGATGAAATAAAAAAAATCATCAATATGACAATTTGAAAACTAATTTTGTGTAAGATTATGATTTTGCTTTAAATTTTTA
>NZ_RXFZ02000196.1:0-1641 GCF_044714365.1 Spiroplasma sp. hy2 | reverse complement strand
TAWTTTGAAAATTCTTTTCCTCTATCAGTTATAATTCCTTTTATATTTTCTTTATAAAGTTTATTTTTAAAAATACTTTTAATTGCTTTATTAACCTCTTCTGAATTGTGGTGGTCTAATTTAAAACAAATCGTATATAAACTTTTTTCTTCGGTAAAAGTTAAACAAGCTGATTGATGGTCTTTACCAACAATACAATCCATTTGAAATCATCCAAAAGTTCCTTTTTCATGTTCTGCTTCTTCAATAAATCTAATATTAGTCAATTGACCACGATCATCTTTTCTCTTTTTTGTTTTAAACTTTTTACCTTTAAATGGTAATTTTTTCTTAATTTCATTATCTTCTTCATCAAAAACCCCATGATCAATATATTTGTAAAGTGTTACATGTGAAAATGGAAACTTTTCATTATGCTTTTTTTCATATTCATAGATAATTAACATCGGTGAATAGCGTTTTTTACTTAAAATTTTCCTTACAAAATTAAGTACTTTTTTTGAAATTGTAGTGTATTTTATAGATTTTTTTCGTTTTTTCTTATAATCATCATTTGCTTTTTCAGGATCGTATTCTTCTTGCAGTCTATTAACTTCTAATCTGATTGTGTTAGGACTTTTATCCAATACTTTTGCTATTTTTGATAAATTAGGTGTACCATTCTTTTTCTTAAATGTTTCTGCTACCAAATGTTCTTTTAAATTATATCTTTGATCAAGACCTGTATGTTTATATTTTTTCTTTTCTTTTTTCATAAATTCTAACCCTTTCTTAGTATTATTTTATACACTAAAAAAATAAAATTTTATTGACAATTTAATAAAAGATGCTATGATGATGATGTAATTTATACAAGTAGGATTTTCTAACCCTTAATCACTTGTTTAAAAATTACTAAAAATAGAGACTTGAAAAAGTCTTTTTTTATTTTTGTAAAGATGATAGTAAGATGGTGACGGTTTTAACGAGGTAAAAAGATGCAAAAAGAGGTAAAAAAGCGTAAATTACAAGTAAAAAAGGTACCAAAAGAATGATGAAATAGTGTAAAAGAACGGCAAATTAAAGATAAATTAATAAAATTTGATGAATATTGTGAAGAAAATAATATCAAACTTTCCACAAAAGAAACCTTATTAATCTTTTGTAATTTAGAAGAAGATGAATATAATGCCTTAAAAGACACTAATTTATTAGCATTTAATGAACTTAAAATGAAAATAAGAATATTAGAAAATAATATAAAATTACATCTCTTAAACGAAACTAAGGGGGGTGTATCCGTATATGCCCAGTATTATGGCCGTGAAAATGAAACTGAAATAAATTATGCTCCCCCAGTAATTAACATAACAGATGGGAGAAAGATATAATGGCAATGTTATATGAATATAGTTATCTTAATAAGATAGTAATTAGCTTATTAAACAATACTGAATATATTGCTGATGAGATTAATTTAGCAGGTAGTCGGAAAGCGGGTAAAACATACTCTATTGATGAATTAATAGCATTATTAAGTTGTGTTGTATTAGCTAATAAAGATAAAAAAATAGCAATATATGGTTTTAGATTAAATAGTGCTGATACTGCTGAAATGCAACAAGATATTCAAGATGCATTAGATAAAGTTGGTTTAATCCT
>NZ_RXFZ02000195.1:0-1644 GCF_044714365.1 Spiroplasma sp. hy2 | reverse complement strand
ATATTATGGCTTATTTTAGTTAATTAATTACTAAAATAACTATTAAGCTTAAAAATAAGGTTTTCATTCATATAAAAAGTGCTACATTTGCATTTACAATTTACAAATCAAAATGGCGTTAAACATAAAATGCAAACATTAAGTATTGAAAGAAAAAGAATAAGTTATTAAAATCATAATAATACAGAATTAATGGCAGATGAACCACAACATTCTATTTATAAGCGTGATATGGATACTGATATATCACAAGAAACATTAGATTCTTATGATATAGTAATAAGAAAAATTAATAGTGCAACAACTATTAATGAATTAAATTTAATTGAAAAACATCCAATATGAATAATTATTTCAAATAATAGAAATGATATTAAAGAATTATTTAATAAAAAGTAACTAGAATTAAATAAAAATGAATAAAAAAGTAAATGAGGTAAGTAATTATGAAACAAGATAAAACAACTTGATTAAAGGGTGCATTACCTTGAAATTGATTTAAAAAAGATCCTATTCCAACTTATAATTGAACTCATAAAGATATTAGAGAATGAGAAAGAAAATATAAAATTAGGAGTTGGGTAGTTAGTTTTTATACATTAATATTTTTATTATTAAATTGTTGATTAGAATATGGAATGATTAATGCAATAAAAGATAATATTAATTGATATAATTATGGTCAATATTGAGGTAATGGCATTGCTATTTTATTAACACCTTTATTTACGCATGGAATTCAAGGCATATTTGTTGCTAGTAGTAAACCAAAAGTAGATATGAAAATTGATATTCCACGATTAAAAATATCTAAAATGGGATTAGTATTTACAATTTTACCTTTAATTACTTTAATAATTTCTTTAATTATAATTTGAATTGATAAATCAAAATGAAAAAAAGACCATTTAAGACATTGCTTAGATTGTCGGATTAATCCGCGAGTTATTCAGCCAAGAATAGCAAAACAATGAAATAATTTAGATGGTATAACAGAAGAAAATAACAAAGAATTAAATTTAAAATAAACTATATATAGGGGTGGCTGATATTTTTGGGTGGTTATATAGTTTAATTTATAAATTATTTTGTTCTGAAAGGATAGATGGCCACTGTTTGAGTAAGGGTGGAAAGGAAATAAGAAAATGAATGAAACATTAATGATTGCTTTACTTGTGTTAGCTGGTGCAGGAGGAATGGGTAGTCTTGGTATTCTTGGATTATCTGCTAAAAAAATTAAAAAATATAAAGCAGAAATTAGAGAATTAAGAACTGCTGTTATTGCCCACGAAAAACATTTACGCGGAYCTGATTATGCAACAGAATTAGCATTAAAAACAGGTCAAATTAAAAATGTTAAAAAACAAGTTAAAATAAACAACAAAAAACAACAACAAAAAGATGCTATTCAAAAACTAACAAATAGCATTTAAAAAAATAACCTTAANNGGTTATTTTTTATTTATTTTTAAGATAATTATMTTTTATAWAWGTTGATAAGATATTCTATTCGTTGTGAATAAGTCTCAAAATAAGATAATTCATTTCATATTTTTTCTTGTTTTTTATCTAAATAAAGATTAACATTCCGAATTTTGCAAGAATAATATTTTCCTGTTTTTTGATTATAGGATTGTTTCATTA
>NZ_RXFZ02000194.1:0-1671 GCF_044714365.1 Spiroplasma sp. hy2 | reverse complement strand
WAATTTAAATCTATGAAAATGAAAATACCAGCATAAAGGTTTAACACCAAAACAACAATCAACGGTATTATATTTTAACGTTTAAAAAATTTAAAGCAAAAGTATAATCTTACACAAAATTAGTTTTCAAATTGTCATATTGATGATTTTTTTTATTTCATCAAGAGTTTTCTACAAAATTAAAGAAGTATTTMAAKCATTTTCAATTATTGTTGCTATAACTTCGTCGGCAATATAATTAATCGGATTTATTGTTCGTTGTAATAAACAAATAAATTCAATGTTTTTCTTTTTATTTCCTAAAATTGGAGAATAGTCACAATTGATAACACTGAAACCATTATTAAGACCTAAAGTAAAGATTTTTTTAATAACATCATAGTGAGTTGCTTTATGATTAATTTTTCCTTTCTTAACAGCTTCTTTTGTACTCTCAAACTGTGGTTTAATTAAGAAAAAAGCATAATGATTTAATA
Source organism: Spiroplasma sp. hy2 (assembly GCF_044714365.1). Classification (NCBI taxonomy): domain Bacteria; kingdom Bacillati; phylum Mycoplasmatota; class Mollicutes; order Entomoplasmatales; family Spiroplasmataceae; genus Spiroplasma; species Spiroplasma sp. hy2. The sequence continues at coordinate 1,195 of NZ_RXFZ02000194.1, read as the reverse complement.
ATAAAATATCTTTTAAAGATGGAATAATTTTATCTAATGAAATAAAAGAAACATCACAGCAAGCAAATTCAATTTCATCAGGGGCAAATAATGCTTTAGTAACATATCGAAAATTAGTTTTCTCTAATGAAACAACCTGCGGATTATTGCGTAATTTTCAAGCTAATTGGTTTGTCCCAACATCGACAGCATAAACTTTTTTAGCATGATTTTGTAATAAACAATCGGTAAAACCACCAGTTGAAGCACCAATGTCAAGGCAAACTAGGTTTTTAACGGTTAAATTAAAAGCAGTTAAACCTTTGGCTAACTTTTCCCCTGCTCGGGAAACATATTTTAATGGTTCACCACGTAATTTAATAATACTATTTTCTTTTACTAGTTCACCTGGTTTTAAAGCTGGGACATTATCAACTAAAACATTGTTTGCTAAAATCATTGCTTTAGCTTTTTCGCGCGAAGGAGCTAAATTATTATTAACCATTAACTGGTCTAACCGAATTTTCATTAAAATTTATTCTCCCTTTCATTTACTTTTCTTAAATGCACGTTGGTTTTGATAACGAAATAATAAACGTTGTTTTCGATTTTTTGTTTCCCGATAAGTTTCTAAGATTGTATCTTGTGCTAGGATATAATTAGTAATTTCTTTAAAAAAGTAAGCACCATATGATAATGATCATTTTAATGAAACAAAATTTTGATCAATTTTAGTTTCAATAATTTTTGAATAATTACTAATAATGTAATTACATTCTAGCATAATGTTATTAATATTATTATATTTAAAAAGATAATATGTTGTTTGTGGTAATTGATATTTTTGTGCTAAAAAAGCAAGATTTTTTGGAATAATTAATTGTTGAGTATCTAAGTCAATTGTAATATCAACTGGTTTTCATAATGGCACATAGTGGATTTTTCCCGATAAAGTTAATAACCGTTGCTTAGTATCTTGTGACATTTGTCACTTTTTCCCTCATTTGTTATTTGCTCAATTATAATAATTAAACTTGTTATTTTCCATCTAATCACCCATTTGACTAAAGTAATTATACCAAATTTAGGATGAACAAAAAAAGATTTAGACTTTAATTTTGTCGAAAACTCTTGATATTTATAAAATATACCTAAAATTAGGTATATTTTTAATATATGGAGGTAAATAATTAATGAAAAAAATAATTACAGAATT
>NZ_RXFZ02000193.1:0-1676 GCF_044714365.1 Spiroplasma sp. hy2 | reverse complement strand
AAAAWAATTTACAAGATAATCATAATATTCCTATTAATGAAAGAATTAAAAACTTAGTTCAAAAAGAATATCAGAAAGGAAAATAAAATATGGCATCAATTATAGGATTACATGAAGGATTTGTTATTGGTAATGGTGTAGCAAATTTAACAAAAGAAGGACATTTATTATTATCAGCACAAGAAATGAGAGTAAAAGATATTTTATCAAACCCTGATTATTATACATTTCATCGTTTAATAGCAACAGCACAATCAAGCCCTAATATGGAAAGTGCAGATTATGCAGTTGCAATTTATACAATACCTGAACGATTATTTTATGGTGATTCAGAATGAAACCATGAAAAAGGAAACCCAAAACAAAATCAAAATGCTAAGCGTGGTCGTTTAGTAATTGATCATACTATGGGATTAAAAACACAATGAAGACGATTTGATTTATCTCGTTTAAAAAATACTGACCCATCATTACGAGGTGAATTAGTAGCAAAATGAACAGGTTCAATTACAGAGAATATGATGTTTAATTTAGAATTATACTTTTTAAAAGGTGTAATTGATAATTATATTGCTAGGTCTAAATTTAATAAAGAGTATGTTTTTGTTTATGATACAACTAAAATTAAAACTCAACAAGATGCATTAGATTTAATGTATAAATTAGGACATCGTATGACTGATGAAACACGAAAAATTAATGCATCTCAAATTGGTACAAATACTAGTGATTGAGAAATGATTTGAGAACCACATTCATATTTAGATTTAACACGAGCATATACTCAATTAATCGGTGAAAATATTTCAGCAAATACAATGGTAACAGGTACTTTATTTCAAGATAAAGTTTTAGGTTATATGGTTTCTAAATCATTATGACTTGGTCAAAATATTAAACCTTTATATGGTAAAACATCAGATGGACAATTAGAGGTTAATTTACAAGGAATGAATAGAACTCGTGGATTTGATTTATCTATTAAAAATAAAATAGAAGCATTAGTTATTCATAGAGATAATGCCGCAATGATTACTATTTTTACTGAAAATATTAGTTATGTTGATAATGATACGCAAGAACCAGCATTTACTAGTCGGGTATTATTTTCATTACCTGCTTTAACAAGACCTGAATTAGGTTTCTTAATTGTTAAAGAAATGTTTACAGAACAAGAACAAATGGATGCTATTGCTCGCTTATGAGATAATACTAATCCAACTGGTAATTCATGACAAAAATATAATGAATTTACTGGTGAATGAGAAAATGAATTAACTTATCAATTATTAGATTATGATCCAAATTATAAAGATTTTTATAATCCTACATTTAAAACTGCAATGCAAAATACTATTAACAATATTAATAACTTAATAGAAGATCAAACAACATTAAATATGGATGTTAAGAAAAAATATTATGAATTCTTTGGAATTACTCCATCTACTCCTGACAAAGCAGAGATTAAAAAATTATTTGATAAAATACTAGATAGTAATTTAACTACACCACAGAAACAAAGAATTTTAGGATTTATGCGTTCTAATATATTATTAAGTGATGGTAAAAATGATTATCCAATTCAATCAAATTCAGCAGGTATTTATTTATCAGTTAATGAAATTGTAAGTGGCGATATTTATTTACATATTAATGCAGGTATTATTGATAAT
>NZ_RXFZ02000192.1:0-1687 GCF_044714365.1 Spiroplasma sp. hy2 | reverse complement strand
ATTGATTTATGAATTAACCCATTTAACTTTACATCAAGAGTAAGTAAAATAAACGAAATTGAACAAGGCGCTGATATTTGATTAAATTATCATCAAAGTGATAGTGGATTTATATTAAATTTAATTTGTACCAAAGATAAAATAGTTATTAAAGGTTGACCTAAAAATAATGAAGTAATCGTTGGGCAAAGTAAAACACAAATTAAAGATGATGTTAGACCTGTTTTAGTACAAGAATTTAAAAATAAATTAGGTATTGTCCCTTTTTGAGAAATGATAAATGAACCTAATCCTTTATTTTTATCAACATCAACTACATTAAACCCTTGACCTACTATGGCAAATTGTTATAAATTACAATTTGATTTAGAAGATAGTTTTAATATTAAATCAAAAGAAAGATGAGCAAATCGTACTCATTGATATGGGGTATTAGATGATGATTTAATGACTGCTTATAACAAAGGCAATAAAAAAGTATTACAAGATGCTTTTGATGATATTTTTATTCAATCAGGTCAATCAGCCGTAGATGGTCAATTATCACAATCTTTACAAGTAGTACAAGGTACACCAACATTAGAAACATATACTGAAGACCAAAAATCTATTATTGAACAAGTATATTTAGCATGTCATTTTTCTAGTCCTTTTGGTGATAAATCAGATAATGACCAAAATAAAACACAATCTTTATTAACTAAAACAAAAGATTTAGAAAAACAAGCATATTTACAAGCATATCGTAARCAATATTATACTAAAATGTTTGATACTGTTTTAAAATATTATGGTTTATGAGATGGTGTTGGTGAACGAGAATATGGTTTTGATTTTGTTAGTGCTAGTTTAGTTGACCAAATGCGACAAAATGAATTAATTACTGCTAGATTAGATAATGGCACAATGGAACCAATAAGAGCAATTACTGAATATGAAAATATTGATGAATTAGAAGCAACTAAATATTATGAAAAAATTGAAAAATACTGAGATAAAATAAACGCAAAAGAAATTGAACATAATAATAAATTACTAGAATATGATGAAACTGGTAATAATCAAAATGTCTTACAAGGTAGAACAGAAATTAAGGAGAATTAAAAAATGAGTAGAATTAATCCCGGGGTTATAGAAGAATTAAGAAGACAAGCCCACGATACTTTAATAGATATYAGAGAAAACATAAGAGATAATCGCCATTGAATGGTATTTCCATTTAATGTTTATAGTTCATATATTCCTGATACTGAAACAGGTTGAAAACCTAATAATGCTAAACCAAGTGATTATGGTAGTTATTCACGCATATTTGATAATATGGAAAGTACTATTGCACAATGACAAGATAGTTTAAAAATAGTGCAAAAATATAAAGGTGAAAAAATTAATATATTAACGATTGATGATTTTAATAAACAACCAAAAAGATGAAAATAATAATGTTTATTGAAAATTAATTGATGGTGAAAACATTTATGATATTAATAGAATGTTAGAATACTTAAATCAATATAAATTAAGTTATTTTATGAATAATGATAATAAAGCAGATAATTTTTATACAAAAGAAGTTAAAGTTGGTAAATATTGAGATGCTTATATGATTGATGATAGAAGTTCAATTCAATTTGGTGAAGCTAAATTTGAACAAGTATTTACTCAGCAATCAACCGAAAGACAWTAW
>NZ_RXFZ02000191.1:0-1697 GCF_044714365.1 Spiroplasma sp. hy2 | reverse complement strand
AATTTTTAAATAAAAGACATAATTAATTAAAATTATAATTTGCTATTAGTATCTTTTTAAAAATATTTACAATTATTTTAATAGGTTATGCAAGAAGTCTATTGAATTAAATTCACTGCAACAGTTAGAAGCCGATGTTAAGGCAAAGAAATTAAGGGATTTTATGATTAAACCAGATGATTGCCAAGAAACTTTTATTGAATTTAATAATAATAAAATTAGTACTTTAATGTTAGAACATCCACATTCATCAAAGTGAGTTGTTGGTTTACATGGCTTTAAACGAAATAAATATTTGGGGTTACGAAACGTATATCATTTTTATCAAGCTGGTTATAATATTTTAACTTTTGATGCATATGCCCACGGAAATACTTATGGTCAAAAATCAGATTTAGGTGTGACGAATGCCATTATTTTAAATTTTTTAATTACATGGTTGAAAAAACATAAAACACCAACTATTATTGGGGTTTTTGGAATTAGTATGGGAGTATCAACTGCCTTATAATATGCCCATCAGTTTTATTTAGAAAATAAAATTGATTGATTAATTGTTGATTGTCCGTTTTCACAACCAGTCCAACAGATTCGGGCTTTTTTACATAAATATATCAAATTACCGTGATGATTAATGTCATTAGGAATTAATAAAAATTTTCGTCGACATTTAAAAACAAATTTAAAACAAATGAATTTACTAAAAGAAAATAACCGGTTACAAGATTTACCAATTTTATTTATTCATGGAACAAAAGATAATTTTGTGAAATACCATAATTCTGTTGTAATGTATTATTTACAACAAAATAAAAATGCGAAAAGTGAAATTTTTCTTGTTCAGAAAACAGCACATACTGGCGCCTTAATTGCTAATCAACAAGCAATGGAAGTTTAAAACTTTCATTTTTTTATGACTCTCGGTATAATTAACAAAATGGGGAAGAAGGACATAAGGCATGAAAATACCACAACATATTGCAATTATTTTAGATGGTAATGGTCGTTGGGCAACTAAGCAAGGTTTAGAACGAACAGCTGGCCATGAAGAAGGAGCAAAACGGATTAAAGATGTCGCATTAAAAGCAAATGCTCTTGGTGTTAAGTATTTAACGATTTATTGTTTTTCAACTGAAAATTGAAAACGAAGTGCACAAGAAGTTGCATATTTAATGGCGATGCCAGAGCGATTATTAAATAATAAACAAGTTAATAATTTTAAGAATGAAAATATTGTTTTAAATCATATTGGTCGGCGTACAAAAATGCCACTTAAAACATTAGCAGCAATTGATAATGCTATTTTACGGACAAAAGATAATAATGGAATGGTTTTAACATTTGCTTTTGACTATGGAGCCATTGAAGAATTATTAACAGCAATTAATCAAATGATAAGTGAAAAATTAGCAACTGTTGATGAACAGACATTATTTCAACATTTATATACTGCAGATTTACCAGATGTTGATTTAATGATTCGATGTGGTGGTGAACAAAGGTTAAGTAATTTTTTATTATTACAAAATCGTTATGCTGAATTATATTTTACCAAAGCATTTTGATCAGAATTTGATGAAAATGCTTCTTTAATTTTGTCGAAAACTCTTGATATTTATAAAATATACCTAAAATTAGGTATATTTTTAATATATGGAGGTAAATAATTAATGAAAAAAATAATTACAGAATTAATA
>NZ_RXFZ02000190.1:0-1705 GCF_044714365.1 Spiroplasma sp. hy2 | reverse complement strand
AAAATATCTAACATTTTATTAAAAGTGGCTTGTTTTATTCCTGTTAATCGGAATAATTCTTTATCATTAATAAAATCAAATTTATCAAATTTCATAATTTTAGATTCCTATAATTTCTATTTTAAATATATTTTATAGGAATTTTAAAATAACTAGGTTATGCAAGAAGTCTATTTATGGAAATAAATAGTTTATTTCCATTTTTAATTAAATTAACAAAATTTATAAAAAATAGAAAGGATAAATATGAAAAAAATATTAAGTCTTTTAGGAACAATCACCTTAATAGGAACAAGTACCACAAGTTTGGTTGCTTGTGATAACATAGTAGAATATACACCCGAAGAATTAACAAAATTAAAAGAAGAAAACAATATAAGTTTAAAAGATGGTATTTTAGAATGAATGGCACCACAAGAAAGGCCATTTAATGAAGTTGATAACAAATATTATTATGTAGTATGAAAAGGAAATAATCAATGAAATATAAATAAATTTAAAAATGATGAATTTCCAAAACAAATAATACCTAATAATAATGGTAAAGATAAAATATTGATTAATTATGGTGATTATACTGTTATACAACAAAGACTAAAAGAATTGTATTTTGTTTATAGAGATTCACTGAAAATTAAATATTGGTCTTACGATAAGGAAGGAATATATTTTAAATCAGTTTATCGTTGAAATTTATATAATAATGAACCCAATTTAGTTATTGATAAAAATGGCAATGTAAAAGTCGATGGAGAATAAAAAAAGAGATGTAATTGATAATGTCAATTTTAATTGACATTATCACAGTAAATCTCTTTTTATTTTATCTTGGTTTAAATGTAATCTTAACTAGGTTATCACTTTTGTTTCTAATTCCTAAATAATTAGGATTAGACATATCTATTATTATATTTTTATCATTACCAAAATATCCTCTTTCAATAAACATTAATTTAGAAATTAATAATTTTGTAAATCTGATTTTTAATTTTACATCATTAGTATAATATGCTTGTAAATATGTTTCTATAATTTTATCTTTGTCATTATTAAATAATTTTGTTATTTGTAATAAAAATCTTAAATCATAATTATAAATTGGTGTGTTATATATATTAAAATAATTATTTTTTGGTAAACCATTAGTATATGCAGTAGCAAATGTTTGAATATTATTTACTTTTATATTATCAGTATATAAAGTTATTATATTATCAAAATTAATTTTATCAATTTGCGAATAACCAGATTCATATAAAGTTATATTATCTAATGAACCATAAGAATTATTGCAACCACTTAAACCACCTAAAATATTAACATTTCTATTGGGAATAAAATTTTCTATATCACATGGTCCACATTCAACTTGTAAATTATTAAGATTACTTATTTCTATTGTTTTATAAGCATCTTGGAATTTACTGATACTTTGAATTGTTGGGTCAATTTGTTTTAAGTCAATTTCTATTTCATAATAACCATAATTAAATTCATCAGAAAATAAATTAACAGGGGGAGGAAAAGCACCCTTACATTGTGCTGGTGCTGTAATTTTGGTTTTTAATGGTTGAATCGTATTAGCATCTCAGATATCTTTTGTATAAGGTTTATAATTATATGGTACTGGTGGTAAAACATATTGTGGGTAATTAAATGTTGGTATTTCATAATCATGGGGGAGTAAGAAACTAGTTTTATAATW
>NZ_RXFZ02000189.1:0-1771 GCF_044714365.1 Spiroplasma sp. hy2 | reverse complement strand
ARATNNNNTAAATTTTTAAATAAAAGACATAATTAATTAAAATTATAATTTGCTATTAGTATTTTTTTAAAAATATTTACAATTATTTTAATAGGTTATGCAAGAAGTCTATTATTTACTTTTATATTATCAGTATATAAAGTTATTACATTATCAAAATTAATATTATCACTTTGTGATAGACCCGCAGAACGTAAACTTACATCAGTTAATGTTTTAAAATTATCTTTACAATCGTCAACACCGCCTAAAATATTAATATTTCTATTAGAAATAAAATTTTCTATATTAGGAACCGCACATTTAACTTGTAAATTATTAAGATTACTTATTTCAATAGTTTTATAAGAACTAATAAATTTATCAATACTTTGAATTGTTGGATCAATTTGTTTTAAATCAATTTCTACTTCATAATAACTTTCATAATAATTATTATTAAATAAATTAATAAAATTATTTCCTCTAATTATTGAATGAATATTAGTACATTGTTCTGGTGCTGTAATTTTAGTTTTTAATGGTTGAATTGTATTGGCACCTCATATATCTTTCATATAAGGTTTGTAATTATATGGTACTGGTGGTAAAACATATTCAGGATAATTAAATGTTGGTATTTCATAGTCATGTGGTAATAGAAAACTAGTTTTATAATTAGTTGTCATATCGCGTAAATAATTATTTAAAACACTTTTTGTTTTACCTCTGAAACTCCATACTGATAAGCGTAAATAATCTTCTTCATTATTGGTATATGGGTTATCAGCATAAAAGATAATTTCAAAATTACCTTTATATAAGGCTTGAATAGAAAACATATCAATTATATAACTACAATTTGTACCATCTGGTGTTTGTAAGAATTCGCAATTATTATCTTTTTCAATATCACTAACTGGTGTTTGTGCATCAACTGATTTGGTTTTTTCATTAATTAAATAAACTCGGTTAGTTTTAGGATTTAATTGTTTTAAATTATAAGTTGAATAAACTAATTCTTCGGTTGGTTTACCATCATTAGTTAAAACAGTCCCTTTAAATTTATCAGTTAATAAAGTAGTAAAACCTAAACTAGTAGCATTAGCACCAAAAATAGCACCAATTTTATCATTACCTTGTTCTCTAAATATTTCAAATGGTAAATAACCTTTACCTTTTGATTTTTCAGACCAAAAGGCATCATTATAAAAACTATAAATATTAGCACTCATAAATCCATTAAGTCATTGGAAATTAGGTCAAGTTTTTTCATCTTGATTAATTACTCAACCCCAGGGAATACCAAATGAAATAAAGTTTAAGAATTTACCAACTCCGCCCGGGATAGTAAAAGGATTAAATACTAATTTTTGGGTATAATTTAAAGGTAATACTGTAATTTGGCGATTAATAAAATTATTCATATTTAAAATATCTCAAACGTTACATTTACCCATTTTATTATATTCAATTTGAACTTGACCAACAGTATTACCAAATTCATCTTTTCTTCTAAAATATGATGATGCTTGCGTACTAATAATATTATTAACAGTTCCACTATTTACTTTTATTTTATCTGGCGGAGTAATCATTCAATTTTTAGACCAATAAGGTTTAGAATTTGAATTTTCTTCCTTAATAGTTGTTCCAACAGTCGGATTGGTTGCTGTTGAACTAGCTTTATCAGTTATTACAATGCCCTCACTATTTTTCTGTTTTCAAAAATCATATCTACTTTCCATATCTTTTTTTCAATCTTCATAACCAGTTATCATAGTTGGTTGAT
>NZ_RXFZ02000188.1:0-1793 GCF_044714365.1 Spiroplasma sp. hy2 | reverse complement strand
ATTATGTCCAATATCAACATTATATTTAAAATAACCATTTGCTCGTACATCAAAATCTTTAATAACCTTATTACCTTTATAATTTAAAGCAACATCTTTAACTGTTAAATTGTTTGGGTTAGTTGCTTGTGTTAATTTTCTATCAGTATTTAAGTATCCCTCATAATTCTTTTTAATCTCTTGGTTAGATTGACCTTGTTTTCTTTTTAATCAATTATCATATTGTCCATTTACAGCAGGTATCCCATTAGTTAATAAATAAGTAGTTAAAGGCTTTGAAGATTTTGTTAAACTATCGGCAACTGGCATTTTTAAATCATCAATAAATAATCTTCGTTGTGGATATACTTTTTCATTTCATTTGCCTAAATTTTCAATAGGTCGACCAAAAATAACTGGTGCAGTAAAGCCATTATTACCTAATAATGTTAATTGAATACTTTTAATTCCATTATCACCAGTAAATTTTTCATTAATTTCATAATCTTTGGGAATACCTAAATCATCTCATATTATTTTAGGTATAACATAACCTTCACCTGCTGCTGAAAATTGTACGAATTGCTGAATAGTTTGCCCAGTAGTATTAATATAATCTTTAACATAACTAAAAGTAATAACTCAATATACTAATTCATTTAAATCATTATATTTTGGTTGAGCATTTGAAATAAACATTAATAAATTATCATCAACATCTTCTTTATCAGATTGTAAAGGAACTAAATAAAATCTTAAAAAATCTTCTCTTTGAAAATTATAAGTAGTTTCAATTGTAATTGTACGATCAAGATATCAAGCGTTATATTCTCCAAAATATTCTTCACCACCTAATTTAGAAAACTCAACAGTATCATTAATATTAACAATATGACACTTATAACCATCACCTTTAAATTTTCTTTTAATAGCAAAATTATCTAATGCTTTATTAATTTTTTGTAAATTAATAACATAAACATTAAAACCATTTTCGTTATTAATTTTTTCTCAAATATCATTAACTGGATAATTATTCTCAGGTTCTTCTTTATTAATAAAAACTTGTTTTGTTGCATCTCACAAATAAGTTTTTTCGGTACTAGTAATATATAAATAACTAATTTTATCTGTTAAACTTTTTTAAAATCATCAATAGAATAAGTAAATCATTCTTTTTCTTTTTGGAAAAAATCATAATTTCAAATATCAGGGATATGTCTAGATCTAATTTTAATTGCATTTTTTCATTGTGCTATAATTCCCTCTTTACCAGTAAATATTTGCGACATTTGAGTAAAGTTTTGTGGTACTCCATTATTAGGTTGAAAACCTTTATCAGTAATATTTACTAAGCCAGTTTTAATAATAAATGGAAAAAAGAAATAATTACTTTTAATATCAATATCTAATTTAGTTAAATCAGAACGAACACTATTATCCATTATTATTTCATTTAAGTTTTTAAAAATACTATTAATATTCGGTACTTGCATTATTGTATATCTCCTTTAATATCTTCTTCTCTTGTTTGATTTTCTTCATCATCAATATAACTCATTTCTTGTTGTAGTTGTTCTTTTTGTTCTGTTTTAATTTCTTCAAACATCATTCGTGCTTTTTTATTTGTCACCTTATCTTGTTTATGAATTGCATCAATATGAGTAATAGTTCCATTATTTAATCTTCTATCAATTACTTCTGATTGGGTAATTTCATTAATAATAGAAATATCAATAAATTCTAATGTATAAGGTCTAACATTATCGTTATTTGGATTATTATCATTTAAGTTATCTCATTTTTTATAATAT
>NZ_RXFZ02000187.1:0-1804 GCF_044714365.1 Spiroplasma sp. hy2 | reverse complement strand
ATWTTTAAATAAAAGACATAATTAATTAAAATTATAATTTGCTATTAGTATCTTTTTAAAAATATTTACAATTATTTTAATAGGTTATGCAAGAAGTCTAATATTAGTGATAAAAATGTCAGAGAAGAGATTATTACATTAATAAATAGTTTGAAAAATAGTGATGCAAAAATCACTGAAGAAAATGCTGTTTTAAGAACAGGAAATAATGAGATCTTAATTGATTTACAACTTGGTTCTGCAAAAGATACAATACATATTATTTTAGATAGTGTTCAATTGTCACAAGACCCTGATACATTAGAATATACTGCATATGCAATTTTAGTTCAAATTCTAAACAAAGGAATAGCTGATGGTTCAGAATTGAATGCAAAATAAAAATTAGAAGTAGCATTGCCTTATATATGAAACTTTATTGATAAAAACAAAAAAGATACGATAGAGGCAATAACAAACAGAGAAGATATTAAAATTAAAGAAAAACTTGTTAACTTAGTAAAAGAGTTAACTAGTGAAAATATATCAATTGCAAAAACTAATAAAACTACAATTTTAACTGAAGGATTTAATCGCATTATAGTTACTATAAGTTTTCCTAAAAATGAATACAATGCAACAATTGGTTTAGGAAATGTTAAACCTGAAACAAAATAAATTGTTGGATGTAAAATGCTTTGTATGAATCATATACAAAGCATTTTATATTTAACTGAATAATTTTTATAATTAGTTTTTACTTTGCTATATTTTAAAAATAATTTATAATTAAACAAGGTGATAATATGCAAACAAAAATAAAAAATTTATTTTATTTAGATACAAAAAGAATTGTGGCAATGGCAATTGTGATTGCTTTATATGTTTTATTGTCATGATTAAGTAAAATAATGAATTTAACAGTTTTTCCCGTTGCTCCATTTTTAAAAATTGAGTTAACTGATTTTTTAATGTTATTATCTCTTCGTTTGTTTGGTATTATTTATGCTAGTTTTTTAACTATTAGTGTTAGTTGATTACGAATGGTTTATTTAGGTGATACTCCCATTGATGTATTTGCTTTAATGTTAGCAGATTTAATTTTTTTATTAGTTTTTTGATTAGGCGATAATTTTTTACGAAAAGGATTTAATCACTTGTTTAAAAATAATTTTTCAAAAAAAGTTGATTATTTAATTACAACAATAAATGTTAGTTTAGCAACAATTATTGCTTCATTTGTAATGATATTATTTAATTGATTATTTATTTATGACATGTATGCTCATTTCTTACATCTTCCCCACGAAACAGTACAATGATTTAAAAGTATTTTAGTACCGATAGTTATTCCTTTTAATTTATTGAAATTTACGATTAATAGTATTGTTTTTATTTTAATTTATCGTGCAGTAATTCACCTTCAAAAGCAATTTATAATAATAAAACCAACAAAAAAAGTAACAGAAGTATTACATGATTATAATATTATTGATGAAATTTATTTTTAAAAAAGCAAACTTATTTTCTTGAAAATATTCTTTAATTTATGTTATTATTTGTATGGTATGCCCACGTAGCTCAGTAGGAGAGAGCATGCGCCTTCTAAGCGTAGGGTCGGGAGTTCGAATCTCTCTGTGGGCGCCATTTTTTAAATTGTAATTAAATTAAAAACCTTATTTAAATGATTAAATAAGGTTTTATTTTTTTAAAATTGTTCTTTAATTTTGTCGAAAACTCTTGATGAAATAAAAAAAATCATCAATATGACAATTTGAAAACTAATTTTGTGTAAGATTATGATTTTGCTTTATATTTTTTAAAY
>NZ_RXFZ02000186.1:0-1835 GCF_044714365.1 Spiroplasma sp. hy2 | reverse complement strand
TTGATAAAGATATTAATTTAACTTATCAATATGGTAAAGGTTGAAAATATAATAACAAAAAAATAAGTAATCATTTACGAGATGCAATTATTATTGCTAATTATGAGGGTTAACATTATGAAACATTCATTTAATCAAAAAACAGGAAAATATTATTCTTGTAAAATTCGGAATATAAATATTTACTTAAATGAAAATGAACAAAAAGTTTGAAATGAATTTAATGACTTTACTTATTCACAACGAATAGAACATCTTATTAATTACTATATTGTAAATGAAAGGAAAAAAGATAATTAATAATTATATTTTATGTTATCGAACAGAAAAAGGTAATCGCCCGTGTAAAAATCCCCGTGGTGAATATATAATTGGAATTGATGTTGAAGATGTCGATATTAAATCTACTGAATACTGAGAATATTATAAAAGTACTTATGGAGAAAACAATTTAACTATATTAAAAACAAATAAAAAATAAAATAGTCTTTATGACTATTTTATTATGTTAATTTATAATTTTATTAATTTATTCATTTTCATTTATTTTATTAATATTTTTAATATTATCTGTTTTATTTTGTTTTTTATTTAAGTTTTGGAATGCTGTTTTTATTTCCTGAATTTCTTTATCATTATTTTTTAATAATTCAGGATGACATTTTTTATAACTTAATTTAAGATATTTTCTAACTGAATCAAAATTAATAATTTCAACTTCAATTTCATCATCAATATCAAAGAAGTCTCTAATATCTCTAACAAAGTAATCTGAAATTTCACTAATATGAATTAAACCATGAGCCTTTTCTGCTTTACAAAAAGCACCATAGGGAGTAATATTTGTTATTTTTACAATAATTTTGTTATTTTTTTCATACATAATATAATTTTTCTCCTTTACTAAAATTAATTGTACTATTAAAATGTTGAAAATAATTTGCAAGACATAAAAAAATAACCAATTAAGGTTATTTTTTTAAATACTATTTGTTAGTTTTTGAATAGCATCTTTTTGTGCTTGTTTTTTGTCATTTACTTTAACTTGTTTTTTAACATTTTTAATTTGACCTGTTTTTAATGCTAATTCTGTTGCGTAATCAGTTCCGCGTAAATGCTTTTCATGGGCAATAACCGCAGTTCGTAATTCTCTAATTTCTGCTTTATATTTTTTAATTTTTTTAGCAGATAATCCAAGAATACCAAGACTACCCATTCCACCAGCACCCGCTAATACAAGTAAAGCAATTACTATTTCATTACTAATTTCCATTTCTTTATTTCCTTTCTTATCCTTACTCAAACAGTGGCCATCCATTCTTTCAGAACAAAATAATTTATAAATTGAACTATATAACCACCCAAAAAAATATCTGCCACCCCTAATATATAGTCTATTTTAAATTTAATTCTTTGTTATTTTCTTCTTGTTTTTGTTTTTTAATATTTTCATTTTGTATATTTTTAAATATTTCTTCTGTTATGCCATCTAAATTATTTCATTGTTTTGCTAATCTTGGTTGAATAACTCGCGAATTAATCCGACAATCTAAGCAATGTCTTAAATGGTCTTTTTTTCATTTTGATTTATCAATTCAAATTATAATTAAAGAAATTATTAAAGTAATTAAAGGTAAAATTGTAAATACTAATCCCATTTTAGATATTTTTAATCGTGGAATATCAATTTTCATATCTACTTTTGGTTTACTACTAGCAACAAATATGCCTTGAATTCCATGTGTAAATAAAGGTGTTAATAATATTGCTATGCCATTACCTCAATATTGACCATAATTATATCAATTAATATTATCTTTTATTGCATTAATCHT
>NZ_RXFZ02000185.1:0-1850 GCF_044714365.1 Spiroplasma sp. hy2 | reverse complement strand
TTTTATGGCTTATTTTAGTTAATTAATTACTAAAATAACTATTAAGCTTAAAAATAAGGTTTTCATTCATATAAAAAGTGCTACATTTGCATTTACAATTTACACATTAATTAAATAAACTCGGTTAGTTTTTTCATTTAATTGTTTTAAATTATAAGTTGAATAAACTAATTCTTCGGTTGGTTTACCATCATTAGTTAAAACAGTCCCTTTAAATTTATCAGTTAATAAAGTAGTAAAACTAAAACTAGTAGCATTAGCACCAATCATAGCACCAACTTTATCATTGCCTTGTTCTCTAAATATTTCAAATGGTAAATAACCTTTACCTTTTGATTTTTCAGACCAAAAAGCATCATTATAAAAACTATAAATATTAGCACTCATAAAACCATTAAGTCATTGAAAATTAGGTCAAGTTTTTTCATCTTGGTTAATTACTCATCCTCAGGGAATACCAAATGAAATAAAGTTTAAGAACTTACCAACTCCACTATTTACTTTTATTTTATCTGGCGGAGTAATCATTCAACTTTTAGACCAATAAGGTTTAGCTAATAAAATCAAATAATTTTTGCGCAAAATCAACGTATAAACCAAAATCTTGCTTAACAATTTCAAGGTCCTGGCAAATTTCTTTTGCCTTATATAACGGCATTGGACTATTAATGCCTAATTGTCGTGCTTCATAATTCGCTGTTGTTACAACTGCTCGCCGTGAAGAATTAGCAACAACAAGTGGTTTTCCTTGAAAGTGGGGATTAGCAACTTAATGACAACTAGCAAAAAAAACTATTCATATCGATATGAAAAATAACTTTCATTCTTTCTCTCCCCTATTTTACTTTTACTAAAGGCCAAAGGGTCCTGTATATTTATAAATTTTTTTAAAAATAAAATTATAACCAAAAATATATGTAAACTGAATACTCCGTGAATAACTACGAGCAATAATTCAATCATCATATAACTCCGGAAACTGTTTTTTAACAAATGGTCGCATTTCTGTTTCATATCAATTTTCTAAATTTTGCTTAAAATGGCCATTAAAACTTAATAAAATTAAATATGGTGCAATAATAAAAATTAATAATAAATTTAAGACTCCATAGCGATTAATAAAGTAAAAGAAATTGTTATGGTCTAACAAGGCGGGATTAGTTTTTAGAATAGCAATAAAAATAATTGTAAATAATGAGACGATAAGAAAGAATAACAATAATAATGGTGGAGCCAAATATAATAAGAAATGCATTGTTTGAACATGTTTATTTTTTAAATATAATTGGGTTGCAAAAAATGTTCGCCCTAAAACATAATCTAATCCCATCCCTGATAAAAAATAAGACTGATTAAATAATTGTAAATCATTAATATAAAATGTTTTCTTTTTATAAGAATGTGTAATTAAAACTTGGCCCGGTTTACGAACAACTTTTAAACCAGTAATTTTCTTTTTCGTTAAATAGCGATCAATTACTTCTAATGAAATCATTGATTGACTTGGAGCATTATTTAAATTTGGAATTGGAACTAAAATATTTCGGTAAGATAAAATTAAAAAAATTAATATAATAATATTAATCGCAATAAAAAATCCAATTAAAATAAAGGCTATTTCACTATTTCCTAATATCATCGTAATCATCCTCTACTATTAAATAATAAAATAAATTGATACTCCTTATATTATATATTATAACTTGAAAGTGTAAACATTAACTTTAATTTTGTCGAAAACTCTCTTTAATTTTGTCGAAAACTCTTGATATTTATAAAATATACCTAAAATTAGGTATATTTTTAATATATGGAGGTAAATAATTAATGAAAAAAATAATTACAGAATA
>NZ_RXFZ02000184.1:0-1876 GCF_044714365.1 Spiroplasma sp. hy2 | reverse complement strand
AAAATTTAAAGCAAAATCATAATCTTACACAAAATTAGTTTTCAAATTGTCATATTGATGATTTTTTTTATTTCATCAAGAGTTTTCGACAAAATTAAAGATTTTTTATGATATTTTCCTTTATAATTAGAATAATTAAGAGGTGAAGAAAATGGAAATTAAATCAGGTTTTGTTGCAATTGTGGGGCGACCAAATGTTGGTAAATCAACATTATTAAATACAATTTTAAATAATAAAGTAGCAATTGTAACAGCAAAGGCACAAACAACACGAAACCGTATTCAAGGGATTTATAATGATCAAGAATCACAAATTGTTTTTATGGATACCCCAGGCATTCATAAAGCTCATCATGAAATGGGGAAATTTATGAATAAAGTTGCTTTATCAGCAACAAAAGCAGCCGATGTTATTTTATTTTTAGCTCCAGCAAATGAACACATTGGTGATAATGATCGTTATATTATCAGAGCACTACAAGAGCGCGCAATTCCAATTGTTTTAGTTGTAACAAAAATTGATTTAGTTTCCAAAGGTGATTTAATGGTAAAAATTGCTGAATGAGAAAAAATTCATCAGTTTACTGCTATCATTCCCGTTTCAGCCGTCAAACATAAAAATCTTGAAACATTATTAACTTTATTAAAAACACATTTAGTAGTAGGACCACAATATTATCCTGATGATATGTTAACTGATCAACCAGAAAAGTTTTTAATTCGTGAAATTATTCGGGAAAAAATTTTGTTGTTGACAGAAGATGAGATTCCGCATAGTGTTACCATTTTAATTGATAAAATTGATGATCAACCACAGCTATTAAAAATTATGGCTTCAATTTGCGTTGAACGGGATTCGCAAAAAGGAATTATTATTGGGAAACAAGGCCGTTTAATTAAACAAATTGGAACGCAAGCCCGCTTAGAATTAGAACAAATTTTAGGAACAAAAATATTTTTAGAATTATTTGTTAAAGTAGTGGATAAATGACGGGATAAACCTTCAATGATTGCCCGTCTAGGTTATAACAAAGAAAGTTATTAAAATGATTCAAAAATTAACAGGAATGGTATTGCATAAACGACCTTATGATGATAACAGTGCAATTATTACGATTTTGTCACAAGAATTAGGAAAATTAGCTTTTTTTGCACATGGGGTACAAAAAATTACATCAAAAAATCAGTATGCAGTACAATTCTTAGCAACAAGTGAATTTGAAATATTTTTATCATATCATAATAATAAGTTAAGTAAATTAAAGACAGGAAATTTATTAAAAACAAGAATTAAATTAGCACAAAATTATGATGATTATTTATTAGCAACATTAATTTGTGAAATTGCTGAGCAAGCGGTTTTTGACCGTCAAGCTGATAATGAATTGTACGAATTATTAACAACAACATTAGACAATTTAGTTGCATGAGAAGATAATTTAAGTATTGTAATTGCTTTTATGTTTCGTGCTTTAAAATGATATGGATTAGAATGAGACTTTACGATGTGTAAACGGTGTGGCAGCAAACAACACATTAAAACAATTAGTTTTCTTGAGGAAGGATATCTTTGTAAAAATTGTTTATTACCAAGAGATTATCTTTTTCCAATTGAATTAGTGAAAGTTTTTAATAGTAATTTTCATACTAATTTTTATTTTTACAATAAGATTAATATAAAAGCTTTAATAATATTATTTAAAATGCTATGTGAGTATTATAATAAAAGTTGGAATATTTTCGTGTAGTATTTATGAAATGTGACAAAAATCCTTTAATTTTGTCGAAAACTCTTGATGAAATAAAAAAAATCATCAATATGACAATTTGAAAACTAATTTTGTGTAAGATTATGATTTTGCTTTAAATTTTTTAA
>NZ_RXFZ02000183.1:0-1882 GCF_044714365.1 Spiroplasma sp. hy2 | reverse complement strand
TAAATTTAAAGCAAAATCATAATCTTACACAAAATTAGTTTTCAAATTGTCATATTGATGATTTTTTTTATTTCATCAAGAGTTTTCGACAAAATTAAAGAAAAATTTTATTCTTTAAATAACAGTTTCCGTAACTCGTAATTCACGGATAACTGTAATAAAAATATCACCAGGAATTGCCTTTGCTTGTTTAATTTTTTCCTTAATATCAAGCGCAATTTTATGAGTACGAGCATCATCATTAATAATTGGATTAACAATAACTCGAATTTGTCGTCCTGCTTGTAAAACATAAGCTGATTGGACACCATGGACTGTTTGGCAAATTTTTTCTAACTCATTCATTCGAGCAATATAATTTTCAACAGTATTATTACGACTGCCTGGACGAGCAGCTGACAACGTATCAGCTGCTGATACTAAAATAGAATAAGGATTAGTTACTGGTACTTCGCCATGATGCGAAGCGATTGCATTAATAATAATTGGATGTTCATTACATTTTGTTGCAATTTGAACACCTAAAGTAACATGACTTCCTTCATTTTCAAAATCAACTGCTTTTCCAATATCATGTAATAACCCAGCACGCATTGCAATTGCAGAGTCTAACCCCAGTTCACTTGCCATTATTGCTGCTAATTTTGCTACTTCGACAGAATGTAATAAGACATTTTGACCATAACTAGTTCGATATTTTAAAATTCCTAAGTGACGAATTAATTCAATATCTAAATTATCAATTGCTAATTCAGCCGCAATTTCTTTTCCTGCTTCAAGAATTGTCATTTCGATTTCTTCTTGTTCTAATTTGATTGTTTCTTCAATTCGCGTTGGTTGAATTCGGCCATCAAGTAATAATTTTTCTAAAGTTTTTTTTGCAATTTCCCGACGAATTGGGTTAAAAGATGAAATTTGTACAACATTAGGTGTATCATCAATAATTAAATCAACCCCTGCTGCTATTTCAAATGTACGAATATTACGTCCATCTTTCCCAATAATTCGTCCTTTCATATTATCATCTTCTAAATAAATTGAAGTTGTTGTTTTTTCTGCCACAACTTTTGCTGCATAACGTTCAATTGCAGTAGTAATAATGTTAATGGCTGTTTGTTTGGCATTAATTTTTGCAGTATTTTCAGCATTTCGTAAAAATTCACCAATTTCCTTTTGATACCGATCACTTATTTCTTTAAAAAGAACATCTTTTGCTTCTTCAAGTGAATATCCGGCAACTTTTTCAAGTTGATGAAGATTTCGTTCTACCATTTCTTGATAATAGTTAATCTTTCCTTGCAATTCTTCTTTCTTGCGAAACACTTCTTGCTCTTTGCCATTTAATACTTCTTCTCTCTCAACAATTAAACGTTCTCTATCTACTAAAAATTTTTCGGTTGCTAAAAATTCTTCACGTTTGCGAGTTAATTCATCTTTCATTTCTTGTCTAATTTGTGCTGCTTCAACGCGTCCATCTGCTTTAGCAGCATTAATAATTTTTTTTGCTTTATCTTCTGCTTGTTTAATTTTTAATTTTGTTTTTTTGATTAATTTAAATCTTAAATATTTTTCAAATAAATATCCAAGAAAGTAAGAACCTATTGCAACAGCAATAAGGATAATTACTCCTATGTGTGTTTGCATAATTATTTCTCCTTTACTTAAAAGATTAAGTAAGAAGTATTAATTTTAAATATATAAGTGGAATACTAGCAATGAAATTATTGCCACATTTTATTATACTCTTTTTTAGAAAAATTTTCGCAGAAGATTCCTTTAATTTTGTCGAAAACTCTTGATATTTATAAAATATACCTAAAATTAGGTATATTTTTAATATATGGAGGTAAATAATTAATGAAAAAAATAATTACAGAATWAW
>NZ_RXFZ02000182.1:0-1944 GCF_044714365.1 Spiroplasma sp. hy2 | reverse complement strand
MRCTGACTTTGTGGTTTTTAAACCGCTGTCACTTCTAAGAAGTAATATCTATCGCAAATTTATTTATAAAGTGTCCATCTCTATATTTATTGTGGTTCGATGTTGACTTTGCACTTATCACGACTATCGCTTGTTAAAGTGTCTATTATTTCCGGACTGATTACCGCTGGGCTAGACCGCCTATGTGGAATAAAAGCACTTAGTTATTTAAAATAACCGTCCCAGACTGCATTAAGTTGTTTTATAAAATCAAAGTTTTAACAAACCAGTTTCATAATCAAAGATAATTTTTGAATTTTCTAAGCGTTTATAAAACCGCTTTTGTGTTTTATCTTTTACTTTATTCAATAAATATTTATGTTTTTCACAAGTTCATAAAACTTTATTTGATACAAACTCTTCGGTAATGAATGATACTTTTTTATAACAATCATTAACATCACATATTTTTTGTTGCTTATTAATTTTCATTACTCATTCCTTTCTTTGATGTTATTTTTTTATTTATTAGCCAAATTAATTAATTTAAACAGAGAAAAGACAACACCTTAAATTAGGAGAAAAAACAGATACACTTTGTAAAGATTTCTAAGATATTTAATAAATGTGTAATACAACTTTTAAAAAGTTAACAAAAGTTGTGATAAAAAGTTTCTATTTTAAGAATTTAAGATGCTGTCCTTTCTCTGAATTAATTAATAATTATGGGTTTACAAATAAAAAAACAACCCTTTAATAAGAGTTGTTTTGGCGCGTTTCGTTTTACAGTTTACACCTGTTAATCGGAATAATTCTTTATCATTAATAAAATCAAATTTATCAAATTTCATAATTTTAGATTCCTATAATTTCTATTTTAAATATATTTTATAGGAATTTTAAAATAACTAGGTTATGCAAGAAGTCTAATTTCTAATCGCTCAATCCAAACAACGGAAATAAAAAGTGGTGATGTGATTATTCTTGATGGTATTTTAGGTTTAGCATTAGAAGAAATTCGTAAATTATCGGATATTAAAATCTTTATTAAAACAGAAGATGATATTCGTTTTATTCGACGTTTAACACGTGATTTATCAGAACGGGGGCGAACAGTTGAAAGTATTATTAATCAGTATTTAACAACAGTAAAACCAATGCATGAGTACTTTGTTGAGCCAAGTATTAAATATGCCGATATTTATTGTGCCATATTATGAAGGAAATGAAATTGCAATTGATATGATTGCAACAAAAATTAAGGCTTTATTACTTGATAAAAAATAAAAAACCCCATTATTATTGCTTTTTTTAAGGTATAATAATGATTGTTGTAATTAAAAAACAGAGAGGAACGGAGAGAACACCATGAATGAAGAAATTTTGTTAACTAAAGAGGGAATTAAAGACTTACAAAAAGAATTAGATAATTTAATTAATGTTATTCGTCCCGAAGTTATTGAAGAGTTAAAAGAAGCTCGTGCACAGGGAGACTTATCAGAAAATGCTGATTATGATGCAGCACGAAACCGTCAAGCGGAAGTTGAAGGACGAATTAAAGAAATTGAATCACTATTAACAAAAGCAAAAGAAATTAAGGAAGTTAAATCAAAAACAGGAATTATTAAATTGGGGAGTACAGTAACATTTACTAATTTATTGATTAATAAAAAATATGAATTAAAAATTGTTGGTGCTGTTGAAGCTAATCCTTTTGAAAATACAATTTCAAATGAATCACCAATTGCAAAAGTTATTATTGGCAAAAAAGTTGGAGATTTAGTTGAAATTAAGGGAATTCAAGAACCTTATAAAGTTAAAATTTTAACTGTAGAATAAATAATAAAAAAACATTAGACTTCTTGCATAACCTATTAAAATAATTGTAAATATTTTTAAAAAGATACTAATAGCAAATTATAATTTTAATTAATTATGTCTTTTATTTAAAAATTTAATANWATM
>NZ_RXFZ02000181.1:0-1950 GCF_044714365.1 Spiroplasma sp. hy2 | reverse complement strand
TAAACGTTTTTGTTTTTTAATTAAGTCTGCTTGTTGTTTTATTTTTTCATAAAATTCTAAAAATTGATCATCTGTTAAGCTATTTATTAATTCTGTAATTATTTTTTTCATTAATTATTTACCTCCATATATTAAAAATATACCTAATTTTAGGTATATTTTATAAATATCAAGAGTTTTCGACAAAATTAAAGTTWTTTTATATTATTTTTTAAAATAAAAAGTTTATAATATTATCGTAATATTTTATATTAGAAGGGAAAAGAATTATGGGACAAAAATATCATGCTAGATTAGTTAATGCTAGTGAAATAATTAAAAAAGCACATCAAAATAAATATGCTGTTGGTCATTTTAATATTAACAACCTAGAGTGAACAAAAGCTTTATTAGAAGCTGCGCAAGCAACAAAAACACCAATTATTTTAGGAGCTTCAGAGGGAGCGATTAAATATATGGGAGGTTATAATTTAGTTGTTGCGATGGTTAATGCGTTATTAGACTCATTAGACATTACTGTTCCAGTAGCATTACATTTAGATCATGGTCAATCAGTAGAAAGTTGTAAAATGGCAGTTGATGCTGGTTTTTCCTCAGTGATGTATGATGGTAGCCACCACCCATTTGTTGAAAATCTAAAAAATACAAAAGAAGTAGTAGCATATGCAAAAACAAATGGTATATCAGTTGAAGCTGAAATTGGTACAATTGGTGGAGAAGAAGATGGTGTAGTTGGTGCTGGTGAAATTGGTGATCCAAAAGAAGCTGCGGAAATGGTAGCAACAGGAATTGATTTTCTTGCTGCAGGAATTGGAAATATTCATGGTCCTTATCCAACTGGATGACCAGGTTTAAATTTTCAACCTTTAGAAGATATTCAAGCTGCTGCAAAAATTGGAATGGTTTTACATGGTGGTAGTGGAATTCCGCAAGAACAAGTTAAAAAAGCAATTTCATTAGGAATTAGTAAAATAAATGTTAATACTGAATTACAAATTGCATTTGCTGCTGCAACAAGAAAATATATTGAAGAGGGAAAAGACAAACCAGAAAATGGGAAAGGGTTTGACCCACGAAAATTATTAAAACCTGGATATGAAGCAATTAAAGCAACATTTGATGAATTAACATCATGGTTTGGATGCAAAGGTAAAGCATAAAAAACATTTCAAGAATGAAATGTTTTTTTCTTTAATTTTATGTTTAAATAATGTTAATAAACAATTTCAACAAAAAGTTTACTTAGAAAAAGGAGTTTTATTAGTTATGATTCAAAAATTTAGTAATGTTTATCAATTTTCAACAATAACAAGTTTAGCTGCTGGTAATTTTGACGGTATGATTAAGCTTGGGACGTTATTAAAGCAAGGTAATTTTGGATTAGGAACTTTTGACCATTTAGATGGTGAATTAATTGTGCTAGATGGTGTGGGGTATCAATTAAAATCAGATGGAACAGTTAATGAAGTTACGGCAAGTATGACAAGTCCATTTGCTGTTATGGCATTTTTTGAAGAACATCAAAAAATTAATATTTCACAACTAACTAGTTATGAAGAAATTCAGCAAGTTATTGTAGATAATTTACCAAGTTTAAATTTATTTTATGGGATTAAAATTAATGGTTTATTTTCGGAAATAAAAACAAGAACTGTTTCATGGCAAAAAAAACCATATCCAACTTTATTAAAAGCATCAGAACAACAAGGAATTCTTAATGCTAAAAATATTAATGGTGATATTGTTGGTTTTTGAACTCCATCTTTTGCCAATACATTGGGAGTTAATGGTTTCCATTGCCATTTTATTAATACTGAAAAAAATACTGGAGGTCATATTTTTGATTTTGTAAATTGTAAATGCAAATGTAGCACTTTTTATATGAATGAAAACCTTATTTTTAAGCTTAATAGTTATTTTAGTAATTAATTAACTAAAATAAGCCATAAA
>NZ_RXFZ02000180.1:0-1970 GCF_044714365.1 Spiroplasma sp. hy2 | reverse complement strand
AAACAAAGGTTTAACACCAAACCAACAATCAACGGTATTATATTTTAACGTTTAAAAAATTTAAAGCAAAATCATAATCTTACACAAAATTAGTTTTCAAATTGTCATATTGATGATTTTTTTTATTTCATCAAGAGTTTTCGACAAAATTAAAGCTTTTTTTCAACAAATTAGTATTTTTTTTATTTATTTAACTTGTTTTTGATAAACTGATGCTTTTGTTTTATTTCGTCCAAATTTTTCAAACTTAACAATCCCATCAATTAAGGCAAATAAGGTATCATCATCACCACGCCCAACATTTACTCCTGGGTGAACTTTTGTTCCACGTTGACGATAAATGATTGATCCCGCTCTAATTGTTTGGCCATCAGCTCTTTTTGCACCCAATCGTTTTGAATGTGAATCACGACCATTTTTAGTCGATCCTACTCCTTTTTTTGAAGCAAATAACTGTAAGCCTAATGCGAACTTCATCATTATTCTTCAACCTCCTTTACACTAATAAATTTTTGATATTGCTGATAAATTGTTAAAAATTGATAATAAATTGTTTGTAACATAACTTGTAAGTCAGCACTATTATTTTTTACTGTAATAATAATTAGTCCTTCTTTAACAATGAATTGACAACTATTTGGTTTAATTTGATCAATTGCATTTAAACCACCAGTTGCAATTCCTGTTATTGCGGCACAAACAAGATCTTTACCATATTCAGCTGCTTTAGCATGATCAGTAATTTCAATTTTTTTAATTTTTTTCTCAGTTTTCGTAATTATAATCTTAATCATAATGTTTTACTTGTCACTTTGTTTTGTTTTTGATGCTGGTTTTTTTGCTGATGTTGTTGATGAACTTTTAGTTGCTGGCTTTGCTACAGTTGTTGTTTTTCCTGCTGGCTTTGCCGTTACTGGTTTTTTATCACCTGAAGAAACTGCTTTTGTTGTTGCTGTTTTTTCTGTTGTTACTGGTTTTTTATCAGTAACAGGTTTTACAGTTGACTTTGTAGCAGTTGTTGATTTTGTTACCGTAGGTTTAGCTTTGGCATCTGTTGTTGTTCCTTTAGCAGAACCTGATAACAAAATTTGATCAATTTTAACTTTTGTATATGGCTGACGATGCCCATATTTTTTATGTTGTGTTTTCTTTGGTTTATAATGGAAAACAACAATTTTCTTTTGCTTTCCTTGTTTTAAAATTGTTCCTGTTACTGATGCCCCTTTAATAAAAGGAGTTCCTACTTCTCCATCAATCATTAAAACTTCAGTGAAATTAACTTTTTCACCTTCATTACCATTTAACATTTCAACAAATATTTCATCACCTTGAGAAACACGAAGTTGTTTCCCTCCAGTTTTAATTATTGCAAACATTTTTACACCTCCAGTTTAGACTCGCCTTGTAAGTAGATAAGTATTGCATATCCTTTAGGTACTTAAAAGTCAAAGAGCGGTTGAAACTGAAACAACCATAATTAATTATATCGTTATCTTAAAAAAATTCAATAAATTTTATGTTTTTCTTAAAAATAAATTATTCTTCAGATTGTAAGACACGTTCTTTTTTTTATTACAATTACAACATTCTTCGCAACTATCGCATACTTTACAATCTGGATCTAAATCATTAATTTTGTTGCATTTTTTTCCACAATCACAAGTAATTTCACGATATGTCCCCATAATGTTTATATACGTTCCCATTTATTTGCACTCCAATCTTTTTGTTAATTTTATCCCTATTTTATTATTATTAGATATCTTATTTTTTCTTATTATCGACTATATGTTTCATCTTCCTCAACTTGTTCAACAGTAAATCTTTAATTCGTTTTGTTTAATTCTTTTCTATCTTTTGAAATGTAAACTGTAAAACGAAACGCGCCAAAACAACTCTTATTAAAGGGTTGTTTTTTTATTTGTAAACCCATAATTATTAATTAATTCAGAGAAAGGACAGCATCTTAA
>NZ_RXFZ02000179.1:0-1993 GCF_044714365.1 Spiroplasma sp. hy2 | reverse complement strand
TTCTGTAATTATTTTTTTCATTAATTATTTACCTCCATATATTAAAAATATACCTAATTTTAGGTATATTTTATAAATATCAAGAGTTTTCGACAAAATTAAAGTTTTATTGTAAAAATATTTGATTTAAAAAAAGATAATATTTATCTTATTATTTTTTTTATTTTGGACAAAGAGGATACCGTTTTTTGTTAAGAGATTGAAAATAACATAAAATAGTGTATAATTGCTTCTGTTAGCTAAAAAATACTAATTTAAAAAGGGGATTACTTATGAAGAAACAATATCTTTCAAAATTATCAGAACCAGAAATTCGTGCAATTTGAGATAATACTGCTCGTGGTGGTCGTCGTGATATTGCAGGAGCTTTTATTAAAATGGGAGAATTAAATCAAGAAACAGAATTTGGATGAGTGATTGAACCATTAATGCCACTAGAAAAAGGCGGTAAATTAGAAGTTAATAATTGTTTAGCAATGCATTGAAAAAATGCAAAAGCTCGACGAGGAACATTAAATGATTGAAAAGCAGCAGACCAAGGTGTTACCAAAACAGACAATAAAAAAGAGTTTCAAAAACCAATGAATATTAAAAGTGATAAAATTATTAAAACAACAATGATGAAAGATCACGAAGTTCACCCAATTTGAGAAAAAAGATAATTTAATCTTGTTTTTTTATAAAAATGATATATTATTATTTGTAATTACACAATACCAAATGTGAAATTCTTGGTAAAGGAGATAAATAGGAATGAAAAAATTGTTCAGTGTCTTTGCTGCAATTAGCATCTTAGCTACTCCGGTAACATACACAATTGGATGTAATCCAATCCCTGATTTACCTTATATTTCAGATAATCAAATTTTAGAAAATATTAAGAAAACTATTAATAGCCTTGTTTTGGATGAAAATAGTAAGGTTAACACATTATTTGATTATAATCTTGATACATGAGTAAAACCAACTTTTTTCCCAAAAGAAAATATTATGAATATTAATATTGAAAACAAAGATATTTTAAAACAAATGCAACTAACTATGTCGCAATTAAAAAAAATTCATAGTGAAGAAAATTTAGCAAAAGATAGTTTAGAATATATGAAAAAAAGTTTACTGTCATCGCGAGATTTAAGAAGTCAGCCGTGACCAACGGTTGTTGAGAAATATAATTGATATTTAGATCAAACAAGTAAAAATAAAACAGTAAC
The DNA here is from genome assembly GCF_044714365.1 of Spiroplasma sp. hy2. Classification (NCBI taxonomy): domain Bacteria; kingdom Bacillati; phylum Mycoplasmatota; class Mollicutes; order Entomoplasmatales; family Spiroplasmataceae; genus Spiroplasma; species Spiroplasma sp. hy2. Next base: position 782 of record NZ_RXFZ02000179.1, on the reverse strand, counting down.
TGATTTAGAAACTTTAGTATCTTATTATGATAATCCAATTTCAGAAAAATCAGATTTATATGACAAAAAACGTTGATTATATGTTGACCAACTGCGTAGTGAAAATGTAAAAGATTGATTTAAAGATTCTCATTCATGGACTTTAAATCCTACTAGCGCAAATTATAATGAAAACACAAAATTTGATCAAGGAATTTTTTATTATGTTTTACTTAACACTTACTTGCAAAAAGTGCAGACACATTATAATGTTCAATTAAAAAATATTTGAAAAGAATATAGCAACAAAAACGATAAAGAAAGCATTCAAAATATTATTAGTCATGATATTGCAGGAATCACTTTAACTTTTACGGTCTGAGATCCTGAAAAATGAACCAAATATTTTGTTGATGGCCATCCTGTTGTTAATAGTAACGAAAATATTTTTGAAAACTTACCAATTTTACCAATTGAACAAAAAATTGGAGTTAAATTAGTTGTTGCAAATATCTATGGAACAGTTTCTAGTTATTTAATCGGAAGTTTTGTAATTTCTAATTTATTAGGAATTGAATAAATGCGGTTTACTATTTTTTCCTTTAATTTTGTCGAAAACTCTTGATATTTATAAAATATACCTAAAATTAGGTATATTTTTAATATATGGAGGTAAATAATTAATGAAAAAAATAATTGGTCGTATAAATTATTTAAGGGTCTTAAATTAATATCTTAGAAATTGTGGAATAATATACCACTTACTTATTTAGATTGTATTACTTTTAATTTTAATGTCTATW
>NZ_RXFZ02000178.1:0-2003 GCF_044714365.1 Spiroplasma sp. hy2 | reverse complement strand
WTAATCAAATTTATCAAATTTCATAATTTTAGATTCCTATAATTTCTATTTTAAATATATTTTATAGGAATTTTAAAATAACTAGGTTATGCAAGAAGTCTAATATAAAACTAATAATAATTAACAAAATAAAACTAATAATTTATAAATAATAGAAAGGAATATTTATTATATAAAACTAGATCAAAAAACAAAAATGGTTTGAGATAAGGCAAAAAAATGTAATTGTAAATCAAAATAACAAGATGAAGCTGGTGACCATAAACTTTGCGGAATTTGTAAAAAAACGATGATATATGGTGCTCATGAAAGTATTGAAAATCAACAGAATAGTATTTATAGATGAAATTTAGATCATAAAAAGTCGAAATCAAAGGGAGGCGATAATTCTATTGAGAATTTGCAAGCAGTCCATGTAAAATGTAATAGAAAAAAAGGAAGTTCTTAGTAAATTTATATGAATTATTTTAAGATAAAATAATAAAATTAATATGTTAAGAAAATAATTTATTAAATATCCAACATAGGCGCTAAATCACTTCCCTAATACCTAGTTTTCTCCTTAGTTTTATGATATAATCAAGTAGAAAATGTGTCAATGAAATAGGTCACCTAGGAGAAACAAACCATATGAAAAAAGATATGATTATTTTATCAGTTGAAGACTTCTTAGCATTAGAACCTGATGAAAATATTCGTGAAGTACGACATGATGCAGAATATCAGTTTGATTATGAAAGCTGAAAAACAATTCTTTATTCGTCAGGAAAATTAAAATTTATTCTTCGTTATGTTCAAGCAATCTTTCAATGAATGAAAGAAGTAACTGATTTAACTGGCTTAACAATTAGTATTAGTGCCATTATTGTTGATAAGTTTAATTTCTCATTATTTAAAAATCAACAACATTTATTTAATTGTAGTTTATCAACTAATTTTTATTTAATTCCTGAAATAGAATGAGCAGAAAAAATTACAGAAGCACATGCTTCCAATTATGATTTGGTTAAAAATCAATTAATGTATGATCCATTAGAAATGGAACATTGAAAAGGGGAAGAAGGATTTGGTAAATTTATTAATATGCTATTAATGATTATTCGTAATGGGGAAAAACTTGACCCATTAATGTTACCAATCCAGTGAATGATTGAATTTAAAGATAAAAAATTAACGATGTCACGAATTAGAATGCAAATTCAAGCGTTACAAAATCGGACAGCACCAGATAAAGAATTTATCCTTGATTCGCGGAAAAAGAATAATAATGTTGAAGACGAAATTGACTTAGAAAAACGGCCATCATTAGAACCAGTTAATAAGAATGATAGTGATGATATTGCATCATGAAATAAATATTATAAAGAAGATGTTTAATACTTTATTAATGTGAAAAAAGGGTTAAGGAAGAACTTAACCCTTTTTAAATGATAAAAATTTAAATAAACGAATTTTCAATTTAGGGGAATAATTAAAAGAACCTAATTCTGAAATATATGATTCTTTTTTTAAAGATATGACTAAAAAATATTATAATTTAAAAGAGGATTTTAATTACCGTATAGGTCATGAGGCTTGAGAAATATTGGGTGATATTCTAGGTGAAAAATTAGTGGTATCGTGTAAGTGAAGTGCAACAAATCAACTCCTTTCTGAGTTGATTTTTTAATGGAAAGAAAACATTATTTTATTTTACGGTCCTTAGTAACTAAGTATGGAAAAGATATTGTTATTAATACGGGTAAATAATATTGTAATTAATAATGTAGAAGAAGATGAATAAATTATCCGCGTAATTTATTAGCGGTAATTTATTCAATATAGTTTATTTTGAGCGTAGCGAACACGCGAAGCGTGCCGCGAAAATTAGATTTTTAGGAAGAATAAGTTATGCCAGTTTGATTAACGACAATATTTAGTGTTGTTATTATATTAGGGATTTTTGCATGAATTGGTTTATCAATTTATCAAAAAATTAGACAAATTAAAGGTAAGAAAAAAGA
>NZ_RXFZ02000177.1:0-2015 GCF_044714365.1 Spiroplasma sp. hy2 | reverse complement strand
ATATATTTAAAGCAAAATCATAATCTTACACAAAATTAGTTTTCAAATTGTCATATTGATGATTTTTTTTATTTCATCAAGAGTTTTCGACAAAATTAAAGATTTTTCCTAGAAATTAAAAGGAATGAATCCTATTGAATACAGAAAATCATTCCTATAACTTACTTTCTATATGTCTATTTTTTAACATATTCATAAATTGCTTTTTTTATTTATTTTTAGATAAAAATCTTAAAATGGTCATCAAGTTTTTAAAAACTGAACCGTTGAAGATGCAGTATTCTTTGTTGTATCAATCACTGAATTAGCAAAACTTTTCGCTTCATCAGGATGATTGTAAACATAGTAGCCAACTGCGCCAATGGTTGCTGAACCTAATACTATTCCTATTGATCCTGGCGCAAGTCCAAATAAAGCACATACTAAACCATTAGTAAATTGACCTATTACTTGTCCTAATATTCGTAGTGCTTTTTTTTTTAGCCCTTTATAAGCTAAAACTGCTCCTTTTTTAATTCCTGTCTTAATATTTTTACCGTGAGTTTTTAGAAAAATTTTAAAATTCTTACCCTCTTTTTTTGCAAAGGTTTTAACAGCAGTTCCTGTTGTTTTCATTCCTTGTAAAGTATTTTTACCTATTTTTTCAATACTTTTACCCTTTTCTTTTAAAAATGTTTCCGCAGTGTTACCAATATTTTTCATCCGTTGGAATCCACTATTAACAACTTTTTTACTTTATTAGTTTTTTTGTAAAGAAGTTTTTAATCCCATGGTTTCTTTTTACAATATCTTTAATACCAGTTTCCGATATTTTTTCAACTTTATCTAGTCCTGTTTCAATAGTTTTAGGCGGGATAATTTTTTTACCAAGAATTTTTTCAGTTGCAACAATTTTGTTTACAACAGTTTTTTCAGTCGCTTTAAGCTCTTTCCCAATTTTTTTACCAAGACTTTTAGCATCTGCTTTAAATTCTTTATATGCTTTTTTAGTAAAATTCTGAAATTTTTTCAACATTTTAAAACCAGAATTAGTTTTAACTTTAGATGGTTTCTTATCTGAATTTAATAACGAGTAAACATTTGATGGTACTAATTCTGAATTTGATATATACCCAATAATATCTTTCATAATAAATTTTTGTGATACAGTTTGATTTGAAGGATTTAAAGCAGGAGTTGCCATTAATGCCCCACTTAAGCCGCTGCTGCTAAGTCCTAATGCCCCAAAAATAACTATTAGTTTTTTCATATTTAATTATCCTTTCTTATATAAAATTATCGTGTTTTAAAAATTGTTATGTTAAAAAGATAGTCAACTTTTTAAATAATCTGTTGTTGTTGAAATATAATGTTTAGCATTATTAACAGCTTTATTTGAAAAAGCTTTAATATCATCTCAATGTGTGTAAGTATAATATCCACCATATATTACTAATGCAATGGCTGTTGCTACCCCTAATGCTGTTGCCACTGTTCCTAATGAACCAGTTAAAAGACGACTTTCAATTGTTTCTCCAACGGTAATACTGTCATAACTCGCTTCTGCAAAACCACTTTGAATTGTTTCTGCAATAATATCTTCGGTATCATTTTCACCCATTATTGCATTAAAAATTTCTTGCAAATCATCCATTGAAATTATTGATGATTCTTGATTAAGATCTTCTAATATTTTGCTTGAATTAGTAAGTGAACTATCCATATTATCAAGTTCATTTTTCATATTTTCAATTTGTTCACGGAATGAATCATTTCATAAATTATCATTATTTGATTTTATACTACTTACTTCAACGGTAGTTGGATTTATACTTGTATTAAATGTATTAATTGCAGGTATTGCACTACTAATAGCTCCTAATGTTACTAAAATAATTGGTGTAACCTTCATTTGTTTTCTATCCTTTCTTAAACATTAGACTTCTTGCATAACCTATTAAAATAATTGTAAATATTTTTAAAAAGATACTAATAGCAAATTATAATTTTAATTAATTATGTCTTTTATTTAWAAT
>NZ_RXFZ02000176.1:0-2020 GCF_044714365.1 Spiroplasma sp. hy2 | reverse complement strand
AWWTTTWWNNNNGTAAATAATTGATAATTTTGCTTGTATATATATAATGCAGGTAGATCTTGATAAAAAGTTTTAAGATTAAGAAAAGGAGAAAAACAAGTATGAAAAAATTACTTAGTTTATTAAGTGTATTAACAATTAGTGGAACTGCTGTMCCAACAACAATTGCCGCTAGTCCTTATCAAAAACAAGAAACTATCAAAAATAATGATATTAATTCAGAAACAAATAATTTAGAAACTTTGAATAGAAATAAAAGAGGAGTTAATCACGGAGATGAAATTGAAGCTTCTAGAGATGATATTTTTGCTTCATTTAAACCTGATTTGTGAGAAGAAATTAAAATAAATTATAATTATTATTCTAATTTATCTGATTTTCAAGAATGATTTAAAAATAGAATGAATGCTGGGGTTTGACAAGACCATAGAATTTCTAATCATGCTCTTAAAGGACTTGCAAAAAATATTTGAAATAATTGAAGTACATATAACTCTACTTGAGAAAATAGTAGTAAGCGTCAAAGAATAAGAATTAAGTGTGCATGAAATAGTACTTTTGGTTATAGATATGTAAATATAAGACATGATGATAGAGATTTATATCCAAACTGACGTCTTGATAATGAACTTACTAATAATTGAAACAGGGATTTTAATAACAAAACTGATTTAGGAATGATTGATAATGATAAAAATGAAACAATTTGAAATGCCGTTAAAAAACAAAATCCTAATTTAGATATTTCAGAACTTAATATTTTTAGTAAAACTAATTTTTCTTTTTTAAATAAAGAATTTTCTGCAGAAATTACTGTAAAAGCAAATAGTAAAAAATATCCCACTACAAAAAAATTAAATTTAGTTTTATCAGCAAAGATTTTTTAATAAATGAATTACCAAACATTCTTGGACAAGAAAATTTAATTAAAAATTGAAATTCAAATTTTAATGAATGAAAAGTTGAAATTAACCGTCAAAAGATGCAAGATTTACCTAAATATGGTAATGATGAACGTGGTCAAGCTTTAAAAAGAACTTGAAAAGGAAATCATTTAAGTGAACTTAAAAATAAATTATTATCTTTAAATCATATTTTAGAAACAATTGATAATAAATTTAAAATAAATGAATTATATAAAACTGTTCAAGGATTACAAAAAGATATTAATGATTTAAAACAACAAATTAGTCAATTAAATCAAAAAATAGATAATATAAAAACCGACTTAGAAGGTAATAAAAATTTAGAAACTTGTACTAAAACTGGGGCTCTTATTTCAGCTACTACAGGATGAATTCCTGTTGTTGGAACATTAGTTTCAACAATTTCAGGAACAGTTTCAGCAATTTGTGATATAGCTAATACATAATAAAGGGAAATAATTAATTTATTTTCCTTTTTTAATTAAATTAGCAAAAAATAAGAAGGGAATTTACAAAATGAAAAAAATATTAAGTTTTTTAGGAACAATCACTTTAATTGGAACAAGTACAACAAGTTTAGTTAGTTGTCATGATTCAAAAACATTTACTCAAAAAACAGATGATATTGGTAATTGAAAAGGTATTTTATTACCATTAAATTATTTTATTAAAAATAATGATAATAAATATTATGTTATTAGCCATATATTATCAGAAAATAAAAAATGAGTTATTAATTTAATTTATAATAATACAACAATAGGTAAACTTGCAATTGAGCCAAATTATAAAGTTTGGCAATGAACATTACAAACTATTCCAACTTTACCAAATATTGATGAAGATGGTAATATAATAATATAAAATTAATAGAGAATATAAAAAAAGATATAAATAAAAATTAACATTTTAAATAAATCTCTTTTTTATTTTTATCTAGGTTTAAATGTAATTTAAACAGGATTATTACTATTATTTGTAAAATATATCCTTTAATTTTGTCGAAAACTCTTGATATTTATAAAATATACCTAAAATTAGGTATATTTTTAATATATGGAGGTAAATAATTAATGAAAAAAATAATTACATAA
>NZ_RXFZ02000175.1:0-2046 GCF_044714365.1 Spiroplasma sp. hy2 | reverse complement strand
GTWATTATTTTTTTCATTAATTATTTACCTCCATATATTAAAAATATACCTAATTTTAGGTATATTTTATAAATATCAAGAGTTTTCGACAAAATTAAAGCAAAATTTTAAACCTCTATCTTCATCCAGTTTTAGCACCATTATTAGTACTCTTTTCAGGCATTGGAATTTATGGCGTTTCAACTTTAGTTAGTTATCTAGCATTATTTTCGTTAAGAACTAAAAAGAAACAAAAAAGAAAAAGATTAACAATTGTTAATCTTTTTTCCTTTTTTATAATTCAATTAAAACTTTAATTCCTGGTCCCATTGTTGTTGTGATAGCAATATTTTTAATATATGCTCCCTTAACAGCCGCTGGTTTTGCCTTACGAATTGTTTCATAAATTACATCATAATTAGCTTTTAAATCTTCAACTTTAAATGATGCTTTTCCAATAATTGAATGAATGTTTCCATTTTTATCAACACGATATTCAACTTTTCCTTTTTTAACATCACCAATTGCTTTAATAACATCTGGAGTAACTGTTCCTGTTTTAGGGTTTGGCATTAATCCTTTTGGCCCTAATAATTTTCCAATTTTTCCTAATTCTGCCATAATATCTGGTGTTGCGATAATAACATCATAATCAAATCAGTTTTCTTTTTGAATTTTTTCAATTAAATCTTTACCACCAACAAAATCAGCACCTGCTGCTTTAGCATCAGCTTCCTTGCTATTTGTTAAAACTAAGATTCGTTGTGTTTTTCCTGTTCCTTTTGGTAACACAACAGCTCCACGAATTTGTTGGTCAGCATGACGTGGATCAACGTTTAAATTAAAGGCAACTTCAACGGTTGAGTCAAATTTTGTTGTTGCAATTTGTTTTGCTAATTCAATTGCTTCTGCAATTGGGTATACCTTATTTTTATCAACTAATTCAGCAACTTTATTATATTTTTTACCAAATTTTGCCATTCTTAGTTTTTCTCCTTCTTACTTGGCATACCTTCAACAACAATCCCCATATTACGAGCAGTTCCTTCAATAATATGCGTTGCTGCTTCAACATCATTTGCGTTTAAATCAACAAGTTTATATTCCGCAATTTTGCGAACTTCATCAGCTGAAATTGTTGCTACCTTTTCATCTTTTGCCTTTGCTGATCCCTTTTGGATTTTTGTTGCTTTTTTTAATAAAATCGCTGCTGGTGTTGTTTTTAATTCAAATTTAAATGTCTTATCATCAAAAGCAGTAATAACAACTGGAACAACATCACCCATTCGTTCTTTTGTTGCATCATTAAACTGTGTACAAAATTGAGGCATATTAATTCCTAATGAAGCTAATTCTGGCCCTGGTTTTGCTTGTCCTGCTTGAAATTCTAATTTTGCAATTCTTGTAATTCTTGCCACGAGCAATTTCCTCCTTTTAATTAAATTCTCGCTGTGGTCCAAACGTAATGTTACCATTACTACCACATTTAAGCATATTCTAAATAGTAGAATAAATGCCTAATTAATTATAACAATAAAAAAATAAAAAACAACTTTATTTTATTCAAGAATACTACATGTTGAAGCAATTGTACTAGTAATTTCAGCTGAAATAGCGCTAAGAAAGGCAATAGTGGCGGCAAGAGGGGGAAATAATAAGGAAAGACCCGCTGAAATTCCTAAAACACTAGCAGTTAAAAACCCATAATTACTACAATCTGTTAACACATTAAAATTGTTATTAGAATGCGAACGATTACGTATTAAATCTAAATTATCTTGATATTTTTTTATTTGTTGTTTTAATTGATTAATTTCTTGCTCAATATCTGATTTTCAATTGAATTTTAATTATGTTAATAATATTAGTAAACTCTCGTAAATAAGTTTTTAAAGTTTCGATAGTATTAAACACTCAAAGAATTTCAGCATTATAATCAAGCTTAGGAATAACTGTATCAATAGACTTCTTGCATAACCTAGTTATTTTAAAATTCCTATAAAATATATTTAAAATAGAAATTATAGGAATCTAAAATTATGAAATTTGATAAATTTGATNNNTTTA
>NZ_RXFZ02000174.1:0-2050 GCF_044714365.1 Spiroplasma sp. hy2 | reverse complement strand
TTTTTTCATAAAATTCTAAAAATTGATCATCTGTTAAGCTATTTATTAATTCTGTAATTATTTTTTTCATTAATTATTTACCTCCATATATTAAAAATATACCTAATTTTAGGTATATTTTATAAATATCAAGAGTTTTCGACAAAATTAAAGRAAAAAATKTTTTATTTTATTAAGTTTTTAAGATATAATTAATAAGTTGTTAAATTTTAATTTATTCTGTTATCTAAAATAATATTAATATGTAAATTCAACAGCTGTAATGTTAAAAAAACAACTAAACTATTTATACTAAATTTTAAAGGAGACTAAATGAATTTTAATACATTAAATTTATACCCAGCATTACAGCGAATGATTGTTAAAATGGGTTATACTAACCTAACTGAAATCCAAGAAAAAGCTATTCCAGTGGCTCTTAATAATCAAGATATTATTGGTAAAAGTCATACGGGAACTGGTAAAACTGTAGCTTTTATTTTGCCAATTTTACAAAACTTAAATACGCACTTAAAACAACCACAAGCGATTATTTTATGCCCAACCCATGAATTAGCGAGCCAAATAATTGACCAGGTTCGAAAATTAGCAACTTATTTGGAAGGTGTAAATGCAACCTTAATTTGTGGTGGTTCACATATCCAACGTCAAATTTATGCTTTACGAAAAAGTAATATTATTGTGGGAACTCCGGGACGAATTGCTGATCATATTAATCGTAAAACATTACGATTAGATAAAATTAAAACAATTGTTTTAGATGAAGCTGATGAAATGTTAAAAATGGGATTTAAAAATGATCTTGATAAAGTATTTCAAAATGCTCCTAAACAATATCAAACATTATTATTTTCAGCAACAATGTCAAAACAAGTATTAGAAATTGCTAATAACTATCAAAATAATCCTGTTGAAATTGTTGTTACAAAAAATGTTATTGAACAAAATAATATTAGACAGCAATATGTAAATGCATTGTCTTATCATAAGGAAGATGTTTTAATAGCATTATATAAACATTTGCAACCAAAACGAAGTATTATTTTTTCAAATACAAAAGTTTTTACTAATAAAATTGCTGAAATGTTAACAAATAATGGTATTCCTTGTTGTGTCATTAATGGTGATAAAAGTCGTTATGAACGAGGGCAGGCAATGCGTTTATTTCGGGATGGTAAAGTACAAGTTATGGTTGCCACTGATGTTGCGGCACGAGGAATTGATATTGATAATATTGATTATGTTATTAATTACGATATTCCAATAGAACGAGAAAGTTATATTCATCGGATTGGAAGAACAGCACGTGCTGGTGCTACTGGTGTAGCAATATCAATTGTTTCAAATCGTAATGATTTAATAGAAATTCAACATTTGGGTACATATCAAAAGAAAAAAATTGAGTTATTAGATATTACAACATATGATTTAAAACAAAAACCACAAGGAACAAAAAACATTAGTTCTAGTAATAAAAAAGCAACTTTTAATCAAAAAAATAATAGTTTTAAATATGAGTATTCATATTTAGATAATAAAAAGAACCAATCTAATGCAAAAAAGAAATTTAATACCCAAGGTAATAAAAAATGAAAACAAAAAAAAAAAAAAAACAAAAATTTGATAAATCTAATTTTAGTTTTAATCGAATTTAAGTTTGCTTATTTTTTAAAAAAAATAAAAACAATAAATCAACTTTTTATAAATTGTTTTTTATTTATTATTATTTTATATAAAGCAATAATTTGATTTTTAACTAGTATGATAAATTTAAAATCTATTGCTAATTTAAATTAAATGTTATAGAATAAAAACCGTATATGATTTTAAAAAATAAGTATTATGGTTTAAAATAAATTGCCTTAATTGAATAAGAAAGAAAAACAGAATGGAAATTACTGCAGAAATTAAAAGAGCATTAAAAAAACTCTTTAATTTTGTCAAAAACTCTTGATATTTATAAAATATACCTAAAATTAGGTATATTTTTAATATATGGAGGTAAATAATTAATGAAAAAAATAATTACAGAATTAATAAATAGCTTAAW
>NZ_RXFZ02000173.1:0-2051 GCF_044714365.1 Spiroplasma sp. hy2 | reverse complement strand
ATWTTATGGCTTATTTTAGTTAATTAATTACTAAAATAACTATTAAGCTTAAAAATAAGGTTTTCATTCATATAAAAAGTGCTACATTTGCATTTACAATTTACAGACAGAATTATAATAATAAGAAAAATTTGAGAAAGAAATGCAGCGATATTTTTTTATTAATCAAAAGAAATATTATTCGTTAAGGACAATTATTAATAATTTATTAGTAATTGTTTTTTATTTTTAAAAGAAAGGAATTAAAAAATGAAAAAGAAGAAGCATGTTAGCAAGTTTGGTTTTATTGTTTCCACATTAGGGGCAGCAATTGGACTTGGTAATGTATGGGGGTTCCCCACCTTATTAAAGCAAAATGGAGGTTTAGCATTTTCTGTTTTATATATTTTAGCAATTATTACTTGTGGCATTCCGTTATTAATTTTAGAATTCAACATTGGTAATATGCGACGTAAATCGTTAATTAATATTTTTGATGAAGAAAACCCAAAAGCAAGTGGGTTTATCGGTTGATTTGAATCAGCCTTTAGTTTATTGTCGCTAATTACTATACCGTATTAATTGGTTATGTTTTAATTTCATTAATATTAAATTTTACATCGTCAATTAATACACCATTATGGTTTGATAATAATATTTTAAATCCTGGTGGAATTGGTGTAGCCGGTAATGCTAATTTTCAATGATTAGCATATTTAGCCTTTATTGCAATTGTTATTATTGTTGGGACAATTGTGATGTTTCGAGCAAAAGGAATTGAAAAAGCAAATGTTATTTTTATTCCAGTTTTATTTGTTATTTTATTAGTTTTAGCAATTTACGTTTTAACAATTCCAGGAGCATTAGAAGGACTAGGAACAGTTTTAATGCTAACGCAAAGAACCTTAAGTTCTTTTGGCAACTTGCAAGTATGAAGTGATGCCTTTGGATTAGGTGTGTTTATGGTTTGTGTTGGTTCAGGATTTATGATGTTATTTGCTGGTGCAGCACCAAAAACACAGGATAATACAAATAAAGCATATATTTTATCATTTGGTGTTTTAGCAATTTCACTTTTAACATTAATTATGGTTTTTGGTTCAGCAGGCATTTTAGTTCATGAACAAAATCCTGGATTAATTACGATTGATGATTATACCAAAGCAATTGATGAAGCGTTTCCAAAAAATGATGGTGCTAGTTTATCTTTAATGTTTTTCCACAAACTTTTAATGTTATTAATAAACAAACCTTTGTTGGTTTTGGAAACTTTTTAGGCATTTTATTTTTTACAGCATTATTATTTGCTGGATTAAGTAGTATTATTGCAATGATTGAAGTTGTCATAAATGGAATTTTTTCAAATTACAAGGTAAAGGAAAAACAAGTTATTATTTTAATGATTTTAATAGCTACCATTGGTTTAGTCTTAATGTTTAAAGATACTAACCAATTACTTTATTCGTTCCAAGCTTTAGCTGGTAGTGTTAATATGTTAGTGATGGCGTTAGTTGAAATTATTTTATTTATTCATATTTACAAAAAATTACCAATAATGATTGCCTACAATAATGCACATTCGTGAATTAAAATTGGTAAAACATATAAATTTGCGATTTCGTATTTAACACCATTGTTGTTAGCAGTTAATAGTGTTTTTATGTTTTATGTCTTTATTAGTTCAGGGTTATCAAAGCCTTGATGATTATCAGTATTAGCAGTATTATTAGGAATTATTATGCCGTTAATATGTAGTATTTTATCGGTTACTGTGTTAAGAAAATATCAAATTAAACCAGTACCAGTTGGAATGTGACAAGAAGGATTGGAGAACTAAAAAATGATGGCAACTTGATTAATTATTACATTGACGATTATTATTGTGTTGTTTCTTGTTTTATTTGGCGGATTTGTCTTTTTTATGTATAAAGATTGAAACAATAATATTAAAAGGGCAGAAGACACAAAATTACTTTAATTTTGTCGAAAACTCTTGATATTTATAAAATATACCTAAAATTAGGTATATTTTTAATATATGGAGGTAAATAATTAATGAAAAAAATAATTAA
>NZ_RXFZ02000172.1:0-2084 GCF_044714365.1 Spiroplasma sp. hy2 | reverse complement strand
TTAATTATTTACCTCCATATATTAAAAATATACCTAATTTTAGGTATATTTTATAAATATCAAGAGTTTTCGACAAAATTAAAGAGAGTTTTCGACAAAATTAAAGCAACGAATTAAAAGAAAGAACTTAATAATTTGAAAAATATTCCATTAATTCTTACTTTTTTTGGATTATTCATTTATAATTAATGAAGTTGAAATGAAAAAATTAATAGAAAAAGAGTGGTCCCTTGAATGGTTAAATATTTATTTAAAAGTCGTGATAACGTCCTCTAATTTTTTAAAAAAGTAAGTTAAAAAAGAAAAGTTTTTTAAACCCTACACTAAAAAGCAATAATATGATAAATACCATAAAGCAAAGGATGTGATAATAAAAATGACAAATAAATTACGAAATTGAAAAATAATAATAATTCAGGGAATCTTGATGGGAGCACTATTTTCATTTATTCCATTTGCAATTTTTGATAAATTTGGTTTAACAAAAATTTGATTCTTCTTATTAGTTCCCACTGCAATGTTCTTTTTTACCCCATTATGGGCTAAAGTTAAAAAGAAAAAGAGTAATATCTTTATCCTTCAAATTAATAGTTTTTTTCTTTTTATTTTTCTCTCGTTATTAATGACTGTTAATTTTTTTGATAATAATTTAATTATTTATTTTTATCCCTTACTCCTTTTTTGTACAGGAATGTTTGTTGCTGGAATGGTTCCTTTTTCAATGGAAATTATCCGTAGTTATACCCGTGAACATCAGTTAAAAACAAACCCTAGTCTTTATTTTATTTTAGGAAGTGTTGTTACAATTATAATTCCTTTTTTAATACAATACTTTTTAACAGAATTAACAGCTAAAATTTCCTTACAAGGATATTTTAGTCTATTGGCATTAATTAACTTTAGTTTAATTTTTTTCAACCATGATATTCAAACAGAAGAAATTACTTTTAAAATTAATCCTAATAGTTGAAAAGTACTCCAAAAAAACAAACAATTTTGAAGTTATTTATATTCATCAAGTTTTTTATACAGTATTAATGAAGTATTTGGTTACATTCTTCCTATTTTAATTTTTAATAACACCGCAATTATGATTATAGTGATGGGTAGTTTATATGTTATTCGAAAAATAAGTTATTTATTTGGATATTTCCTAAAAATAAACAATAATAATATTAAACACCAAATTATTTGTAATACAATTATTGCTATAATTGCCATTGCATTATTATTAGGATTAACAATTGCCTTCTTCCCCTTTCAAACCCAATTATCGCATATTTTATATTTAACAATTGGTTTAGGTGGAAGTCAAATCTTAATAGGATGTTGTCTTGGGCATTTAAGTCGTATTCAAAAAAATAATATAATTAATTTAGTTGGAACTGAGCATTTAACCTTAGGTTTAATGATTGAACATGTCTTCGGGCATGCTATCTTTAGTTTATTGTTAGGTATTATTATTATTCCAGTAATAATTACTTTTTCTACAAATATATTAACTTATATAATTATTTATAGTATTATCATTGGAATGTTATTTTTAAGTTTTATTTTTATTTTTAATAAACTACCAGTAAAAAGAATAGGGTCTTAGGTTTTAATATATAAATTATAAGAAAAGATATCTTATATAAGATATCTTTTTAATGTTAAGAAAAAAGAAATTTATTAAAAAATACTCTTGTTTTTTCTTAAAAAAGTTATAAATGGAATAAGCAGTTGCATTATGTAAAAATTCAAAAAAGAAAGGAAAAATAAGTATTAAAATATGAAAAAAATATTAACTATTTTAGGGATATTTGGTTCGTCAGCAATAAGTACAACATCTTTACTTGCTTGTAATACATTTAATGGTAATAAGCTTAATACGAGTGAAAATAATAAAATTATTAAAACTTTAAAAGAAAAAATTAATACTACATTATTAGATAATATTGAAGATAGCACAAAGGAAAAACAAAGTATTAAAGCAGAACTTTAATTTTGTCGAAAACTCTTGATGAAATAAAAAAAATCATCAATATGACAATTTGAAAACTAATTTTGTGTAAGATTATGATTTTGCTTTAAATTTTTTAAAW
>NZ_RXFZ02000171.1:0-2108 GCF_044714365.1 Spiroplasma sp. hy2 | reverse complement strand
ATYAAATTTATCAAATTTCATAATTTTAGATTCCTATAATTTCTATTTTAAATATATTTTATAGGAATTTTAAAATAACTAGGTTATGCAAGAAGTCTAATATTTCCATTATTACTAATAGTAACTTAGAAATAAGTATTAATAATTTACAATTATTTAATGAAAACAATGAATTATTATCTTTAATTAGTTTAGAAATATAAAAGAAGCTTTAAAATTAAAGCTTCTTTTAATTTATAAAATAATTATCAGGATAAATTTTATCTCATTCTTTTGAATATGGATATAGTCCAGCTACTCATTCTTCTACCCCATAAGTTTTTAAGTTCATTGTTTTCTTAAATTTTACATAAAATAAATCTCATGCTTTATCATACACTTTTTCAGTTAATTCCCTAATATTAGGTGTTCCAGTACATCATAGTAATATGTTAGTTTTTTCAGTATCAGGATCATCGTTGGTTGTATATCTAATTCTTATATTCCCTATTTTTTCGTTTTTATTACAAGTAATTAATGTTCTATCTCTATCTAAATAAGTTAATGGTTTATTTTGTTTACAAAAAATAAGAGGAAATGTTAAAGTGGAAGTTAATGATAATGTACTTAATATACTTATTATTTTTTTCATTAGTCTTTCTCACTTTCTCTAAGGTCGGCGGTGGGCTCGCAGTAATTTTCCAAAATAAATTAGGAAAAATTATTTACCAATTTGAAAAAACCTTTTGGCGCCGCTTTTCAAAGTTTTTGGGAAAACCTCCAAACGTTTAGTGAGGAGGTTTGTAAGGGTTCCCAATTATTTTTGAAAGAATTCCAAAACTTTTTTTAAATTTGTAGATCATTTTACCATATGAATTTTGAAAAATCAACTGCTCGCCCAGCTTCAAAAACCCCTTAATTATAAGGACATTTTAAAGCGATATGGATAAGAACCGTAAAATAATGCATCATAAGGATCTTGATACATTTTAGAATCAGGTATATTTGTTTTAGAATCTCCAAATCTTAGTTCACTAATGCATTGATCTAAATATGGTAATTCTTCTAAGTTACCATATACTTTATTTTGACTTAACATTTTTCTTAACCAAGTAACACGGTTATTAAGCCCTGCATCTTTATTAAGAGTAGTTTGATGTTTTATTGCTTTAAACATTTTAATTTTATAGCCTAAATAAGATACTAATTCTTTTTGTAGTAATTGCATAAAATCATGGGCATTTATATCATAATGAAAAGTTGTATTTTCAAATCCATCAAATTTATCAAAACAGTTAATTATTCATTGACCATAATGTTCAATTGTATCATTTAAATTTAAAGCATCTTGAGGAGTAGTTACTTTTTCTTCAATGATGTATTTATCATAATTACCATTTTCATTTAATTTGTATCCCGACAATAAAAATACTGTATGATCTTCACTACCATTAGCATAATCAACACCAATTGAATATAAATCAAATTCATACTGTTTTGTATTTGTATTATAAAAATGTTGTAAATTAAATTCGTTAATATATTCTCTATAACCTCTTAAAACATAAATGCTTGGGTCACTATCGTTATACTCAAATCCGTAGTATTCCAGTTCGTATAAATCTGGTCGTTCTTCTTTGTTAGCTAAAACTAATTTTTTTGTAATTTGTGGAATTTTATCTCAAACAGCCCCCATTGTTAAGCGTAAATTAAATACACCTAAATTATTAAAAGCTTGTTTATTTTCTGAAAATACTTGATGTTTTTCCCTTAGTATATTTTTAATTCTGTCATTCAAAGGTAAATTTGGGGTAACAAATTTTTTATAAAAAATTTGATATTTATCAAAAGGATTAAATGTAAATTCATTTGAGTAAGTTTTATAAAAATAAGTAGTGATAGTTACATATTCTTGTTTTAAATAATCTCATTCTTTAAATGTTCAATCTCATTCTTTAATTGGAATTGGTACATCAAGATTATATTGCTCTACTCCATTTTCATCAATGTATTTCTCATAATAAACTTCTTTAATTTTGTCGAAAACTCTTGATATTTATAAAATATACCTAAAATTAGGTATATTTTTAATATATGGAGGTAAATAATTAATGAAAAAAATAATTAAA
>NZ_RXFZ02000170.1:0-2117 GCF_044714365.1 Spiroplasma sp. hy2 | reverse complement strand
TTTWTTATTTACCTCCATATATTAAAAATATACCTAATTTTAGGTATATTTTATAAATATCAAGAGTTTTCGACAAAATTAAAGAGAGTTTTCGACAAAATTAAAGAATTTTTTTATATAATATAACTAATATAATGCTATTTTAATAATTGAGTAAGATTATTAATCATTTCTGTTAATTTTGTAATCAAGCCATTATAAACATTAGCATCAGTATAATCAATTCCTATATCTTTTAAAATTGCTAATGGTTCTTTACGACCACCTTGTTTTAAAAAATTTAGTAAATATTCTGTATGGCCATTAATAACATCATTATAAAGTTTAAATGAAGCAACAATACAAGTTGCATATTTATAAACATAATATGGTGAATGAAAGAAATGTAAAATTCGTGGTCAACTATATGTCTTTTGTTGTAAATCATGTTTATCAAAAACAGTATAACCAAATTCATTAGCTTTTTGATCAAAAAGATTTGCTAATTTATCAGCATCTAATGGCTCATTATTTTCAACCATTTTATGCGCAGCTCATTCAAAATCAGCAAAATGAATTTGGCGAAAGAAAGTTGCCATAATTTCATCAATTCGATTTTGTAATAAATAAATTTTTTCTTCTTTACTTTCAGCATTTTTATATAAATAATCAAATAATAAGTACTCATTAACTGTTGAAGCAACTTCTGCTAAGATAATTGGATAACTATTTAATGGATATTTATTATTTAAATCTGCTAATAATGTGTGAACAAAATGACCGGCTTCATGTGCTAATGTATTAACTGAACCAATTGTATCATCTCAATTCATTAAAATAATTGGTTCAACTCCTGAACCACCAGATGAATAAGCACCACTACGTTTATTAGTATCTTCAAAGTAATCAATGCGATGATCACTTCAAGCTAACTCTAATTGGGTTAAATATTCATTTCCTAATGGTTGTAAAGATTCACGTATCATTTTTTTTGCATCTTCAACAGTATATTTCTTATCTAATGATGCAATGTTTTTAACTAACTTCAAACTAGGATCAGTTGGATAAAACTTTTTAAATTTAAAATGTTTTTTTAATAACTCATTATATTGAACAAATAAATGACTATTTTCACGACCATATTTAATTAAACTTGCATAAATTTCTTCAGATACATCATCATTATTTAATGATGCTTGTAAAGTATTTTTATAACCACGTAAGCGAACAGATTCAACACTATGTTGAATGATTCCCTCATAAATTCGTGCAAAAGAATGTTTTTTATCAACTAAATGCTCAGAAAACAATTGTGCTGTTTTAATTCGAAATTCTTGTTCACCTAATGGATCAGATTTCTCCATAATTTCACTATATACACTATTTGTTAATTCTGTTTTTGTTCCTTTATAATCAATAAAAGTTGGCTTTTTATCAGCATATGCTAATAAATCATACAATTCATAAGCTACACTTCGCGACTGTGTTACTAAAGCTAAAATTTCTTCTTCACGTTCTGATAAAATATATTTTGCATTTTTAAAAAACTTACGATAACTATATTCATATGCACTTAATGCAGAATCTTCTTTAATTCATGTCATAATTGTTTTTTCACCAATTGCTTTTAATTCGGGAGCAACAAAAGCTAATTGACTTGAAATTTGATTTAAAGTATTTGAATAAGTTCCTGCTAATTCTTGATATGATAAATCAGTTGTATCAATATCACCCATATGTAAATATTGTCCCATTTTATTTGCAATTAAATCAATTTCTTCATCTAAAAAAATATATTTTTTAAAAACAGCTACTTGATTTAATTTTCCTTTAAAGGTGATAATTTCTTCTAATTTTTTTACAATTTTTGCTAAATCTTTTTTCCATGCTTCATGATTGGAATATAAATGATTGAAATCTCATTTATATTGTGCTGGTGCTTCATTTCGTTTCATTCTTTTCTCCTCTTTCTTCTAAATTTACCTTTTTATATTATAACGGAAAACAAAATATTTTTATTGTTATTCCTTCTTTAATTTTGTCGAAAACTCTTGATATTTATAAAATATACCTAAAATTAGGTATATTTTTAATATATGGAGGTAAATAATTAATGAAAAAATAATTACAGAATNWAW
>NZ_RXFZ02000169.1:0-2138 GCF_044714365.1 Spiroplasma sp. hy2 | reverse complement strand
ATAATCAAATTTATCAAATTTCATAATTTTAGATTCCTATAATTTCTATTTTAAATATATTTTATAGGAATTTTAAAATAACTAGGTTATGCAAGAAGTCTATTGAATGTTCTACTATTTAAAACAGCATTATCATATTTAATTAACTTAATAATAAATTCAGTTAATTTAATTTCTCTAATATATATCATTTGTTCGTATGATGCGTTTGTTTGAATATTCACACCATCAACTTCCGCCTGAGTTTGTTGAGCTCCTTTAGCGATTGCAGGAACATGATGGCGATTTATTTTATAATAATTAGTTAATAATCAATCATATATTTTGGTTAATTGTTCACCTTTAAAATTACCAGCGATATAGTCTACTGGTTGAAAATTACTATCAGGGTCTCCTTCAACCAATAATAAGTCATTTTCAATAAATGAAGCCAACATTTTACTAATTTCTTGGTCAACAACACCAGTWACTCCATTAGTATTAATGGTAAATTTACCACTATTTAATAATGGGTCTAACATTATCTTTTCAGCAATAATATCTAAAATACTAGCAAATTGTTTACCATAACGAGCAGAAGGTTCAAAATTAGGATTATTAGGAATAATTTTAATCGGAATAAAATTAAGTGGTAATATTTCTTCTCTTTGTAAAGTTGTATAGTTATTTCATTTAGCATCATCAATATATAAGTCGGTAATAGTACTGTATAATCGTGTTTTTAACTTTCTAATAACTTTTACTTGTTTAGTTACATAATCAATCTCTAATTTTTCAGTAATAAAAACACTCTGGTCATTTTTAATATAAGGGTCATAATCAAAAGTACAAGATACTAAATTACCTAATTCATCATACTGGTCATTGAAAAAATCAATAGTAATAAAATTAAGTTTAGAATTATTAGCAAAAATAAAATATGCACCCTTACCATTTCTATTAATTTTATATTCGTTATATCAATTCTTATTAGTAAAGTCCTGCATTTTTAAAAAATTATTAATTAATTTAGTATCTATTTTTTGATTAGTAATTGGATTATAAATGATAATTTCTAACTCACGCGGATTTAAAAAATTAGCATTATCTTCGCATATTCTTTTTTCTAAGATCTCATTATGCTTTTGAACAGTAACCTTTTTACGATTAGTAATAGTTGATGCTAAATTAAGATAATAACTATCAATATCATAACTCTTTTTTAATTTCTTTTTTGGTGGTAACAATCCCATTTATAACACCTCTTTATTTTGTATTTTCTTTTTTAATAACATCTTCAATATTATCTTGTTTTTGGTTTTTGTTATGTGTTTTGATAAATCTAATTGTTTCAATAATTAAAATGATAATTCCAGCTCCGATAAGCATTGCTGAAACAATAACATATGCTGGTCAAGAAATACCTAATGTTTTTTCTCCTATAAAACAAATAATAATTCCTGCGATAAAAACAATGATGAAACTCCAAATATTTTCAAAAACATAATTACATCTTTAACTTCTACTTTTGGCATAAAAACATCTCCTTCCTAACTTACTTTTTTTCTTTCAATATACAATCCTTTAATTTCAACACTATTTGATATTGATGATAATTTAAACTCACCGTTGGAAAATAATTGAATGGTAATTCAACCACTTGGATTATTTCCATATGATATTCCACTTGCTAATTGACCTTTAAAATTTATATGCGTAATTATATATAGTTCTATCTCAAGCTTTGTATAACACCATAAACGATAATAATATTCTGATTTATTAAAATTTTTAATTKTAAAATATWTAGAATTAGGATTAAAATCACTAGTATTAACAACTTCTCAATCATTTGGTATTTTAGGTAAATCTTTTTTCTGTAAATAAAATTTATCTAAATATTTAGTAGTACCAAATGTATCATCAGTACTTTCAATTCCCGCAACTGTACTATCAATAATCATATAATCAGCAGTATTTTTACCGCCTTCAAAACTAGGGTCTCAAATTCTTAATTCCCCGTTTTCAGCATTAAAATCAGCATTAGCACGACCACTACTATTAGGTAATAAAGTTATTTTATTTTGTTTTAAATCTGAAACCATTAATTCATCAGCAGTATTTTTAATAATTGTTTTATTATCAATTTTAATATCACY
>NZ_RXFZ02000168.1:0-2141 GCF_044714365.1 Spiroplasma sp. hy2 | reverse complement strand
TWATTTTTAAATAAAAGACATAATTAATTAAAATTATAATTTGCTATTAGTATCTTTTTAAAAATATTTACAATTATTTTAATAGGTTATGCAAGAAGTCTATTTAAAAATATTTTCTGTAAAACCACTATTAACTTGCAATTGAGCCCAATATTTATCAGCTGGTTTAAACATAGTTTCATCACCATGCAAATAATTTAATTTAATGGTCATACCATTTTGGTCTAATTCTAATGCTTTTGTATTAATATTATAAAATTTATTATTTGTAACAGATAAATTCACCATGCTATCATAACGATATTGCAATTTATAAAGATCTTTATCAATATCTTTATTATTATCAAATCATTCTTGTGCTTTTTCTTGACAAACTGCTAATGTGTCAGAATTAAAATATTCAACAGTTGGCGAAGTTAATAAGTTATTTTCATCAGTTCCTTGTTTCTGAACAACATAGGCGATACAAGGTGGTCTATCATTGTCAACAATTGCCATAGAAATATTACCAATTTTTGTTAATGGGTTTCAAAAAGCTCAGCAACAAATAAAACCATACAAAAAAGGCACAAAACAAATTAGCATATACTTAATTATTTGTAGTAAATTTTTTGCTATTTTTTCTTTTGCCTCTGTTCTGAAAACATTAATAAATCTTGGATTTTGTTTCATAATGTCATCCCTTAACTTTTTTTACTGCCTATGATATATATCATATTAATTCTATACGAAAAAAGAAAAAATACTCACAAAAGTAAGTATTTTTTAATCAATAACAAATGGTAATAAAGCCATTTGACGAGCTCTTTTAATTGCTGTTGCTAACATTCTTTGATTTTTAGCAGTTGTTCCTGTTACTCGTTTTGGCAAAATCTGCCCATTACCAGAAATAAATTTTTTTAATAATTCAATATCTTTATAATCAATGTATGTTATTTTATTTTTTGTAAAATAACATTGTTTTTTAAAACGTTTAAATTTTGGATTCATTTTCTTTTTCCTTTCTTTTTAATCTCATAAAATTGCATCATCGCCATCAAAAGTAATATTATTATCATCTTGTGGTTCTGGTTGTTCAAAAGTTGTGTTAGAAAAATCATTAGCAATTGGCATTGATGGACCACCAATGTTAGTAGCAGCACTAGCACCTTTTGAATCTAAAAAAGAAACCATATCAGCAATTACTTGAACAATTGTTGTAACTTGACCATTAACATTATCACTTCTCGTTTGTAAACGTCCATCTAATGCAATTAATGATCCTTTTTTTAAATAATGGGCCATATTTTCTGCCGTTTTATTCCAAGCAAAACAAGGAATAAACGAAGCTTGGTTATTAAAACTATTATTTACTGCTAATGTAAAAGCAACAAATGGTTTACCATTAACAGAATTTTTTAATTCTAAATCACGGGTTAGTCTTCCTACTAATGAAACTCGATTTAACATAACTCTTGTACACTCCTAATTTTTTATTCTTTTGTTTCAGTTGGTGCATTTTCTGGTTTTGATTCTTCACCTTCTGAACGTTGTTCATGACGTTTATAATCAGTTTTTTTATTCCCTGGTCTACGATCACGGTCTGGTTTATCATTCTTAACTTCTGTTTTTGCATAAACAGTTGATTGAATATATCCTTTTTCTTTTTCTGTATTAATTACTAAAATTCGTAATACATCTTGTTCAATATGACTAATTCGAACAAATTCATCAATGTTTTCTGATGTTGTATTAACAATTAATACTCCATAATATCCTTTTTTTTTCTTTTTAATTGGATATACTAAATCTTTACTTCCTCATTTTCCGTGTTCTTCTATTTTTCCCTCATTAGCTTCTAAAATTTGGTGTAATTTACTTTCTAATTCATCCAAATTAGTTGCTTCGGGATTTAATATATACATAATTTCATATTTACGCATTTTATTTTCCTCCTTTTGGTCTAGGTCCTATTCGGACAAGGAGCTAATAATTATAATTCAAGCATTATTAACTCGCCAATTATTATACCTTATATTTCCTTTAATTGTAAGCGTTATTTCTTTAATTTTGTCGAAAACTCTTGATATTTATAAAATATACCTAAAATTAGGTATATTTTTAATATATGGAGGTAAATAATTAATGAAAAAAATAATTAM
>NZ_RXFZ02000167.1:0-2157 GCF_044714365.1 Spiroplasma sp. hy2 | reverse complement strand
WAWWAATTTAAAGCAAAATCATAATCTTACACAAAATTAGTTTTCAAATTGTCATATTGATGATTTTTTTTATTTCATCAAGAGTTTTCGACAAAATTAAAGGATATCTTTGGTATATGGTTTATAGTTGTATGGTACTGGTGGTAAGACATATTTAGGGTAATTAAATGTTGGTATTTCATAGTCATGTGGTAATAAAAAACTAGTTTTATAATTAGTTGTCATATCGCGTAAATAATTATTTAATGTACTTTTTGTTTTTCCACGAAAACTTCATACTGATAAGCGTAAATAATCTTCTTCATTATTTGTATATGGGTTATCAGCATAAAAAATAATTTCAAAATTACCTTTATATAAGGCTTGTATTGAAAACATATCAATTATATAACTACAATTTGTCCCATCTGGTGTTTGTAAGAATTCGCAATCATTATCTTTTTCACTATCACTAACTGGTGTTTGAGCATCGATTGCTCTGGTTTTTTCATTAATTAAGTAAACCCTGTTAGTTTTTTCATTTAATTGTTTTAAATTATAAGTTGAATAAACTAATTCACTTGTTGGTTTTCCATTTTTAGTTAAAACAGTACATTTTAATTTATCAGTTAATAAGGTAGTAAACCCTAAACTAGTAGCATTGGCTCCAAAAATAGCACCAACTTTGTCGCTTCCTTGTTCTCTAAATATTTCAAATGGTAAATAACCTTTTCCTTTTGATTTTTCAGACCAAAAGGCATCATTATAAAAACTATAAACATTAGAACTCATAAAACCATTAAGTCATGGAAAATTAGGTCAAGTTTTTTTATCTTGATTAATAACTCATCCTCATGGAATACCAAATGAAATAAAATTTAAGAATTTACCAACCCCGCCTGGGATAGTAAAAGGATTAAATACTAACTTTTGCGTATAGTTTAAAGGTAATACGGTAATTTGGCGATTAATAAAATTATTCATATTTAAAATATCTCAAACATTACATGCACCCATTTTATTATATTCAAATTGAACTTGACCAACAGTATTACCAAATTCATCTTTTCTTCTAAAATAAGATGAAGCTTGGGTACTAATAATATTATCAACATTTCCACTATTTACTTTTATTTTATTTGGTGGTGTTATTTTTCAACTTTTAGATCAATAAAATTCAGAATTATTATCTTCTTCATTAATAGTTGTCCCAACAGTAGGATTAGTTGCTGTTGAACTTGCTTTATCAGTTATAACAATACCTTCACTATTTTTTTGATTTCAAAAGTCGTATCTACTTTCCATATCTTTTTTTCAATCTTCATAACCAGTTATCATTGTTGGTTGAATACCTTGAATGTTATATCAACTTACTTCTGGTGATGCATAAGTATTTATTTTATCAGGAGGAGCAGGAAACATGTTATACATTAATAAATCTCTTGAATTCATTACTTTTTTATTAAATTGACCTTTAATAATTGGTCTTCCTATAACTGGTATATCAAATAAAATTGGATTACCATAAAATTTAACTGCCATTGCTCTAACCCCTGGATCTTTTAATAAAATATCATCTAATTCAACAATACCTTTATTTAATTTTTCATCATAAGTTATTTTAGGAAAACAATAACCCTCTCCTGGAGCACTTGTTTGAATAAATTGTCTTACTGCCAAACCACTATTACTAATTTTGTCATTAATACTTGAAAATGTAATTTCTTGTCATAAGAAACTACCATCATATGGTGAATAATAATTAATAACATTTGATGGATATAATCATTGTCTATCTTGTGGTGCAGAATTAATATCACCACCACCAATATTTAAACCACGGTCATTAAATACAGTATAAAAATTATAATAATCATTAATATTTAATTTATCWGCATCTTCATCTAAAATTAATAAAGTATATTGTCTTTCGGTTGATTGCTGAGTAAATACTTGTTCAAATTTAGCATCTCCAAATTGAATAGAACTTCTATCATCAATCATATAAGCATCTCAATATTTACCAACTTTGACTTCTTTTGTATAAAAGTTATCTGCTTTATTATCATTAATAAAATAATTTAATTTATATTTATTTAAGTATTCTAACATTCTATTAATATCATAAATGTTTTCACCATCAATTAATTTTCAATAAACATTATTATTTTCATCTTA
>NZ_RXFZ02000166.1:0-2179 GCF_044714365.1 Spiroplasma sp. hy2 | reverse complement strand
AARTATTAAAAATATTTTTAAGAATAGATTATTTAAAAATTGTATTAAAGGCATTATTACTGACCAAGGTAAAGAATTTAGTAACTGAAAAGAAATAGAAAAAATTATTGGTGCTAATGTTTATTTTTGTGATGCTGGAACACCCACTCAAAAACCTCACGTTGAAAGAATGAATAGAGATATCAGACATTGATTACCGCCTGGAACAGATTTTAATAAAGTTGATAATAAACAATTAAATTGAATAATGAAGAATATTAATAATAAATTACGCCCCTGTCTTAACTGAATTTCTTCTAAAAAGGCATTTGAATTTTTAGCATTAGTTCATAAATAAATTTATTAATAAAACTTAATAAATGATTTTTTAGTATGCTTAAATATGGTTAAATTAAGTTATATTTATAAAATATTTTAATTTTTGTATTATGTAAATTCAAGCAGCAAATTCTGTCTCTTGTTAGTATGATAATAACATCATTTAAAATAAATGCAACTATTTTAAAAAAAAATTAAAATATTTACAAGTTTAGTATAGTTTAATCATATTTAAGCACACTGAAAAATAATTTATTAAAGTGCTTTTAAAATAAACCTTATCTAAAATTCTCTAAAAATACTTCTTTAGATGTTTTTCAATTCAAACAAGGCCTTAATTTTTCATTCATAACATCAACTACTCAATCTATTTCTTGTTGCGTAACAGAATTAAAATCTGCTCCCTTACCATATCATTTCCTAAATTCACGGTTCATTCTTTCAATTAATGGTTTTTGTTTTGGTGAACCTGGGTCACAAAAATAAATATTAGAACCAGTAATTTTTTCCATCTCGTCAAACTTACTAAATTCTTTTCCTCTATCAGTTATTATTCCTTTAATTTTTCCAACTAAACCATTAATTCTAACTAATTCTTCAATTTTTTCTAAAACTTCATTAGCAGTATGTTCTTCTAATTTCATTGCAAAATAATTTTTACTTGATTTCTCTACCAAGACTAAACAACTAGATTGATGGTCTTTTCCAACTACAGTATCCATTTCAAATCAACCAATATCAGATTCTTTATTTTCAATATCTCATATTGACTTAAATTTTTCATCTAATTTCCCGCGATTATCAGGTCTTTTCTTTGTTCTATTTCTTTTTCCACCATTTAATAAATTTTTCTTTAACAAACTTAAAAGACCTAAATAAATTCATTTATACAATGTTTTAAGACAGGCAGGAAATTTAAAACCAAACTTTATTAAAAATCGATGAATAATTTCCGCTGGTGAATCACCAAAAATATTAAATCGTAAATTTAAAAATTCTTGTTGTTCTTCTGTAAATGTGGGTGTTTTTTTAATACATTTTTTACGCTTTTGTTTATAATCTTTTTGTGCTTCAACGGGTATATAATTTTCTACATTTTTAAATCGATTTATTTCTCTTTTAACAGTATTAATTCCACGACCAATTTGTCTTGATATTTCAGATAAATTAATTGAACCATTTTTCTTTTTACAAGTATCAGAAAATAATAAATCTTTAAACAAATTTCGTTCATCAAATTTTACATGTGTATATTTTTGCATTTTTCTGTCTCCAATTCTTTTTAAAATATTTATAACATTAAATTAAAAATTATTGACAAATATTTTTATAAGTATAAAATTAAAAAGTAAGCAGTAAGTAAATTCTGTCTCTTAAAGCTGTTTATATCAAAAAAGAAAGTAAAATTAAGTTTACTTTTTTTATTTTGATGTAAAATATAAATAATAAAAAAGAACCGAGTTGGTTCTTTTGTTACATTTTTATAGTTATTCTTTACTTTTTTATTTAATCATATTTATTAAATAATAGCAATTTTAATATGCAAAAAGGAGTAAAAAATGAAAGAATTTAATCCAAAAATAGCAAGTTATACAACAATTTGAAGAAAAATCGAAGAATTTTGAAATAATAAGAAACCTAATATTCCCTATACTTTGAACGATTTAACCGATAAACTCAACCTTTCTAGCAGATGAAGACATGAAACTTACAAGAGCGAAAAGATAATACCTTTAATACAACGACAAGTTGATAGAATTGAAAGTGAAATAATTAATTTTATGATGAAATCACCTGATGGTGCTAAATTATATTGACAACGAGCATTTAATTATAAATATTCACTGCAAGAAAAAGAAAA
>NZ_RXFZ02000165.1:0-2199 GCF_044714365.1 Spiroplasma sp. hy2 | reverse complement strand
TATYAAAACAAAGATTAAGTAATATTCAAACTACATTATTAATTTAAAGGAGATTATTTATGAAAAGAAAATTAATTCGTAATATTAATGTTTACTTAAATGAAAAATAAGAAAAAGTTTGAAATGAATTACCTGAATTATATACCAACTCACAACGAATAGAACATCTTATTAATTTTTATATAAGTCACAACAAAGAAAAATAAATAAAATGAAAAAAATAGTCCTGTATTTTTCTTTTTTTAGTAAATAATTGGTGTTTAATGACTTTTCTAAATTAGGTAAATTTTGGTTGACTTTATCATTATCATTTTTCAATAATTCAGGGCGACACTTTTTATAACTTAATTTAAGATGTTTTCTAACTGTATCAAAATCTATTATTTCAACTTCAATTTCATCACCAACATTAAAAAAATCTCTAATATCTCTTACATAATAATCTGAAACTTCACTAATATGTATTAAACCATCAGCTCTTTCTGCTCGACAAAAAGCACCATACGGAATAATATTTGTTATTTTTACAATAATTTTGTTATTTTTTTCATACATAATATATTTTTTCTCCTTTTTATAAGGGAATTATACTATTAAAATGTTGAAAATAATTTGTTAAGCATAAAAAATAACATTAATTATTTATTCTTTTTCTTTCAATATAAATTCCATTTAAATATTGCGCTGATTCTGCTTTTTCAATAGTTATTGTTCCATAATTAGTATTTTTATCTCATTCAAATATTGATGAATAACCTTCTATTGATGTTCCAATATAATGAGTTGTTGGTGGATTTTCATTTATAAATTTAGGATTTACAAAAATTGTAAAACTATATACTCTAAATTGTGTTTTAACAGAACAATTTATACGATAATAATATTTATCATCAAATGCTTTAACATTATATTCTTTTGAATTTTTAATAAAATCACTAGTATTAACTTCTTTTCAACCATTACCAGCATTAATAAATATATCACCACTCCCTAATAATGAATTACCATTAATAGTTTTAATATTTGTTCCATTTACTAATTTATCTTGTTTAAGATTAATATCTTGTGATGTTTTTACAATATATTTACCATCTTGCTTATCAATATAATCTTTATTTAAATTACTATCTTTAATAACATCTGGTGGAATATTACCACTTTGTTTTGCTTTTCATAATCCATTTTCTTCATAAATAGTTTCATTGTCAAAAGGAACAGATAACTCATTATTAGAATTATATACCACTGATTTATTATCAACTTTAATTGAAATATTTTTAATATAATTATCAATATATTTTGCTAATAATTCTTGTGATATTTCAATTTGCCATGTTCCACTTTTTTCTGTATCTGCTCAAGGAATAATAGATAAAGTATTAGATCTAAAAATACTATTTTTTCATACATATTTAGCATCTGCTTCACTTAACATAATTGGTCTATCTTTATGATTAGTATCAGGACGACCAAATCATGTATGATATTCATTTTTAAAACCATAATTATCAGGGTTTATTTTAGTTATAGTTTGTGATTTATAAAACTTTGCTTTTTCTAATAAACTTATAACATCAGGGGAGAATTCAATTTTCATATTACTAGGATATGTATAACTTGCGACACCATCACTACTATTTTCACCACCACTAGAATATTCAATTCCAGTTCTTATTAAATATTGAGTTTGTAAACAACAAGCAATTTTGACATAATTAATCCTTTTTTTATCAATCTCACTATTTGGATCAAGTAATGGAAATTCCGTTTCTAAACGATAACCACAAATACTATCTAGTTGTAAGCTTGCTCTTACAATACCCTCAATTAAATAATTTGAAATATTATCATCATAAAGTTTTTTACCATATTGTGCTACTAATTTATCAAAACCCTCTCAATTTTTAAACTCTTCTAATGTTATTAATTTAAAACTTTCTAATTTTGTTATATCTGCCATAATTTCACCTCTACGCATCACCATTATAAACAAAAAAAGTCTTTTTTAGACTTTAATTGTTTTATTAGATAACTTAATATCTTTTTTAGAAATTGATTTTTTGGCTCTTTGTACTTTAACAATATGATTAAACTCATCTTCACTAATAGGTTTATTTGTTTCTAATACTTGTGCTCATTCAGTATTACCAAGACCCAAAGTATTAGCAGTTTGAATTAAACCTAAATGAATAGCTTHHT
>NZ_RXFZ02000164.1:0-2199 GCF_044714365.1 Spiroplasma sp. hy2 | reverse complement strand
AAMANNNNCAGTAAAATATGTTAAAATTGTCTGTGGAAACGCTAGGTGTTAACTAGTGTTTCCACGATACTAAATTGTCTAAGCAACAATTTAGTATCACCAAATTTTTATTAACAATATTTAATTACATAAGCATTATACACTAGATATATCTTTATATCTAGTTTTTTTATTTTAAAAGAGAAGATTTTATATTTGATACTTGATACATTTAGAGTAACATAACATACCAAAGATAAAAATACCTTGGTAATCAAATTATAAAATAATTCTTTATTTATGGCATTTTTTATCGCCTGTGTTAATAGTAAATCATTCATCATCGACCTTTTGAATAACAAAACTACAATTCAAACATTTTTGTAAATCAACATCAACAATCATTAAATTATGATTAATAGTGTCTTTATTCTCTACTTTTTTCATCGTTATTTGATTTCCTTGATGAGTTCTTCATAGGCTCGTTTTTGTCGCCAATATGTAGTGTTAGTCCATATTGTGTCTAATTTAACTGTATTTTTTGAAAATGTATCAGAATGTTTAATATCACATTTTAATAAATATTGAGTAAGATTATCATTTTTTAATCATTCCAAAATGGTTTCTGTAACATCATTATTTTTTACATTATTTAATAAAATCTTAATATTTGGTGGTTGTTTATTAATAATTTTAGCAATATGATTTAAAGTATTTTTTAAATCTAACACCCCTTTATAACAACCACCATCATCAGTCAACGGTGCAATTATTAAATCAGATAACATCAAAAAACTAAGTGACAACTCATTAATAGATGGTGGATAGTCAATTAACACATAATCATAACTATCAAAAGTTTTATGATTTTCCATATACAAAGTATCTGCTATTAAATGTTGTTCTTTTTCATTTGAATAGTTTAAATTTATAATAGCAGATACTTTATTTAGTTGTTCCCCGCCAACAATAATATCAATATTTTTATATTTTGTTGGTTGAATAAGTTGCTCTATTTTGATTAATTCTGGTTCTGTTAAAACAGACTTGATTGTTTTATTTTTATTATAAACATTATTAACTAAATTTAGTGTCAAAGTTGCTTGTGGGTCAAGGTCAAGCAACAAGACCTTTGCTCCATCAAGCGCCAACTTGTAGGCGACATTTTTGCATAATGTCGTTTTGCCTACCCCCCCTTTTTTTACTGCAAAACTAATCATCTTCATTTTTACTATTCTCCAAATCTATACTATATCTTTCTGCTAAAATTTCATTCATAAGAGTTGTTAATTGTCATTTCTTGATTTTTGCTTCATTTCTAAATGCCATAACAACCCGAGCATTACATTTCATACGCGGCATAAAAGTAGAATTATCTAATTTTTTAAATTCTTTAACATCACTAAAACTTGATGTTTTATTTATTAAATTTTTAGTTATATTTGTTTTTTCTTTATCAATATTTGGCATAATTATTTTTTTCCTTTCTAAAATAATTATTTATACTTTAAATAGTAAGTATAATTATTATTAATTATAATACCAAAAATATTAATTAAAATAAAGTTTTTTTATATAAATAATTATTTATAATTATTTATACTTTAAATAGTAAGTATAATTATTATTAATTATAATACCAAAAATATTAATTACAAAATTTTATTATCACAATTTACCCACGAAAATAACACTCAATGCGTTACAAACGGCGATAACAAAACAAGCAACAAAAAACCCTTATTTTATAAGGGTTTTAAAATAGGGGATTAAATCAAATTATTCGGTTTAAATTATTATTATTTACCAATCTGGGCTCGCGGTGATTTCCATAGGTTTTTTGAAAAATGCCTTAAAGTTTAAAAAAACTTTTGCCGCGCTTTTAAAAATCCTTGGGAAAAATTCTAAGCGTTAAGCGAAGAATTTTATAAAGGTTCCCAAATTTGTTTGAAAGAATTTCAAAATATTTTTTAACTTGTAAGTCATTTTATCACAAAATTTCAGAAAATCAACCGCTCGCCCAAAATTATAATTTGAATTATTCATCATTTTGTATCAATTTAAATTATAAAAATAATCAAAATTTGATACAAAAATTAAAAAAATGTTTACTCTTTTAAATATTTTTGATGCTATAATCAATTTGCCTAAATATAAATTTGGGTTATTAGCAAAGTAAAATAAAAAATGAAAATACAACTCGTCAAAATTTATATTAAA
>NZ_RXFZ02000163.1:0-2201 GCF_044714365.1 Spiroplasma sp. hy2 | reverse complement strand
TTAATTTGCAATTATTATAGATAGCATAGAAGATGTATTTAAAATTAAATAATTTAAATAAAAAAGTCATTTTTCGTTGTAGGAAAATATTAAATTTTTAAATAAAAGACATAATTAATTAAAATTATAATTTGCTATTAGTATCTTTTTAAAAATATTTACAATTATTTTAATAGGTTATGCAAGAAGTCTAATGTWATAAWCAATTTCTTCAACAACAGTATCACCACTTAAAGCAACAATATTTGTTAATGGATAATTAATTCCTGGACCTAAAATTGCACCTGTCTCATCGTCAACCTTATGTTGCGACAATAATCGTAAATCAATTTTTTTAATATAAATTTTTAAATCTGGATATTCTTTTAAAACATTATCAAGGCCATCATAATGATCAATATGCCCATGTGTAATAAATAATGCTTTTAAGGTTAATTTTTTTGTTTAATATATTCAATTGCTCTTCTTGTTGCATTTGATGCATCAATCATAATTGCCTCATTTTGATTATTAATAATTAAATAAACATTTTGGTTATCATATGTTGCATATACAAAGTTTTTCATTTTTGCCATAAGTTTTACTACTTTATGAAACAATTCTATTGATCTGCTGCGGTAAACTCTTCAATAAAATAAGAGTTTTTTTCAATATAATTTAATAAATCTTCAATTAAAAATAAAATGTCATTAATATTATCTTGGTCAAATCCCTTAATTTTATTAATATTCATCATATATAATTTTTGAATTAATTCATGTCCGTCATCTTGATGAAGAATTCGATAACCAAACCAACGAGCAATTCCTAATGCTGCCCCTCCTAAAATATGACTTAAAAAAGGATTAATATTAGGATTCTCAAGATGTTTATCATGAAAAGTTGTTCGAATAAAATTGGTTTTAGTTATTTCCGAAATAATGGTTAATAATAAATTAGCATAATCAGTAATAGCAATTATATTTTCCCCATAAGCTTGGATTTCATCATCAATTTTAACAAAAACATTCATAATCCCTTTATATAAAGCTTTGAAAGAAACAACATCTTTTAAGCAATATTAGGAATTAAATCTTGATAACGTTCAAAAACAATCTTTGTTCCTCATACAGCAGTTGAATAAATACTTTCAAAAACTTCTTGCGATGGGCGATATCATTTAAAACGTAAAATAATTTTAGGATCAACAGTCCCAGTTTCTTCTGCTAAAACCTTTTGGGTCAAAGCCATTGCTGTTTTATAATTTAAAGTTGCATCCTTTTTTGCTAATATTTTAATTAAATATTTTTTCTCCATAAATTTTATATCATCCTTTTGCTTTCAATTAATATTATTATAACATTTTTCCCTAAAAAAGTCTTATTAACAAAATAAAACACAATTTAAATTCCTTTAATACTAGACTTTTATTAATAATTCCAAAGAAAAAACCCTTTGAAAAGGGTTTTTATTGTTTTACTTTAAAATCAAAGAATGAATTAATTAGTAAAAGCAAAATCACGAACACTATAACGAGTTTTACCAGTAAAATCATTAAAATTCTTTTTATAAGTAATAGTAATTGCTGTAAAGCTTTCAAGATTAAATTCAGCATTTAATTTTTGTGCTAAATCATTTCATACTACACATTGCACTTCTTCACCATTATCTAAAACTCAAAATTCACATAAATCTCTTATTTGTCCATCTTTACTAGTAACTGTTTTTAATTGCGGTTGTTTTGATGCTAATAAAAACTTTTCATCGTTAATAAATTGTTCATTTTTTTTATTAAATCTGTGTTGTGGTTTATTATTATACATTCTTGCTGCCCTCCTTTCTTATTCAAATGAATATCTAAAATCATACTTTAAATTTTAAAAAGAAAAAAAAGGAAGATTTATTATATTGTCATATGAACAACAATATTATA
The DNA here is from genome assembly GCF_044714365.1 of Spiroplasma sp. hy2. Taxonomy (NCBI): domain Bacteria; kingdom Bacillati; phylum Mycoplasmatota; class Mollicutes; order Entomoplasmatales; family Spiroplasmataceae; genus Spiroplasma; species Spiroplasma sp. hy2. The sequence goes on along the minus strand of NZ_RXFZ02000163.1, from coordinate 289 downwards.
TCATTAAATTTTTTTTAAAGAGATTATTTTGTAAAAGATTCTCCATTTTTTTGCTATTAATATTAGATTTCTTGAATGACTTATTTAAATTATTTAATTTTAAATACATCTTCTATGCTATCTATAATAATTGCAAATTATAAATTGAAGCAATTAAATTAAATCTTAAACTAAATCGTTTTCTATGATTACGATATTTTTCTGTAATAATTTTAAATTTTTTAAGAATAGCAAAAATATTTTCAATAATAATTCTCATTTTTGAAACTAGTCTATTATGTTGTTTTTT
>NZ_RXFZ02000162.1:0-2205 GCF_044714365.1 Spiroplasma sp. hy2 | reverse complement strand
ATTTTTAAATAAAAGACATAATTAATTAAAATTATAATTTGCTATTAGTATCTTTTTAAAAATATTTACAATTATTTTAATAGGTTATGCAAGAAGTCTATTATATCAACAACCTTTACCACAAGCATTAGTTCTTGCGGTGTTAACAAAGGCCATTGCAGCAAATGTTGATCACATTGTTTATACTGCTAATATGGTTTATGGTCATCCTGAATCTGGTCGGATTGCTTTTATGCTAAAGTATAATGCCCAATTAGATAATGATGATTATCGCATTCCAATTGATACAGAAACGGATTATGTAGCGTTATTAAAAAATAATGAAATTGAAGTTTTAAAAATTTTATTCCCTTTTAATTCATCAACTGAATTAGAGCAAGTCCAAGCGATTTATCATCCCTTTAAAGCTGCAGCTGATGGTGTTTTCTCTCAAAAAGATTTATTTGATATTCAAGCATTAAATATTAATAAGGGTCATGCTTTTAAAAAATTATGTGCTTTAAAAGGGTATGATCCACAACAGTTTATTTTTTATGGGGATAATTATAATGACCTTGAACTTGCTAAAATTGTTGGTTATACTGTTGCGATGGGGAATAGTGTCTTAGAATTAAAAAAAATTGCTAATACAACAACAATGACAGTTACCGATAATGGGGTTCGTGAATATCTTTTTACCGAAGTATTATCAAAAGAACAACTAACAGAATTTCTTTCCCAAGTTAAAAATGTTTTTAAATAAAACATTTTTTTATTTTATAATGATTTCATGAAGATGTGAAATTTTACGAGAGACACCAAACAAAAGTTCTATGTTGACGGTTCTGCATTTATGAACAAAGATAGTAAGAACAAATTTGTTTTTAAAATATTAAAAATTATTGCCTTAACTGTTGTTATAACACTTTTTATTGTAGGAAGTATTTGAGACCGCCAAATTGCAAAAGCAATTGGTGATTTAAATGATAATGGTGTTGTCAGTTGATTAAGTTTATTTTGAGATAAACTAGCTTATACAATGACCGTTCCATTTATGTTTGCAGGAGTAGGGATTTTATTAGAAAGTTTAAATATCAAATATAAATCAAAATTTAAATTCTTAGCAATTATCATTATTACTGTTTATGCTTTATTTATAATTTTATTTACCTTAATTATTAGTCGAATGATTTATCAGCAATCAACATTTTCTGCTTTTGGTGGTAAAGGAAGAGATTATTGATCTGGTCTTGATGGAACAAGCACAATCGTTGCAATGACAATTCAACTTAGTATTGAAGTTATCTTAATGGGCGGGATTGCTTGATTTTTAAGAGTTAAATTTTCAAAACGAGATGATTTATTAACTAATAATTATTGAATTGATGCCTTAAAAATATTTGTAGTGTTTGTGCTTTTTGGTATTACTTTTGATCCACTTTTGAAAACTTTCTTTGGACGACCATATTGAGTCCATGTTGATTATCAATATGTTATTGACCATTTACCAGATAGTTGAACAAACAAACCAACTAATGTTATTAATGCCGAATATTTAAATTGGTGACAAATTCAAGGTTTTAAAGCTGAATACTGAGCTTTCTTATTAGGAAAAGCAGGGGAAGGAACACATCACTGAAGTGATAAGGCATTTCCATCTGGTCACATGAATTCATCATCAATGCCTGTTTATGGTTTTTTGTTATATTTCATGAATGAAAAACGTAAACAAAAGATTACTTGCTGAAAATGATTCATATTTGGGTTTTTTATTGCAAATATTGCAATGATGGCATTTATGCAAATTCTTTCAAGAACACATTACTTAACTGATTTAATGTTTAGTTTAATAGTTTTATTAATATTCTTTCAATGAGTTGCTTATGCAACTGACCATGTCATTTATAAAATTTTATCATTAATTTGAAACAAACAAAACAAACGCTATTCGATGGTTGAATTAAATAATGGTCAGAAAACAATTTTATTGCTTGATATTGATGGTGTTTTATGAATTGTAGCAAAAGTAAGAACTACAAAAATTAATAAATCTAAAAAATATAAATATTGACATCGTGACAATATTATTTACAAAAAATAAGAACTGGATGTCTGATATAGTAGACTTCTTGCATAACCTATTAAAATAATTGTAAATATTTTTAAAAAGATACTAATAGCAAATTATAATTTTAATTAATTATGTCTTTTATTTAAAAATTTYWA
>NZ_RXFZ02000161.1:0-2229 GCF_044714365.1 Spiroplasma sp. hy2 | reverse complement strand
AAMMCAGTAAAATATGTTAAAATTGTCTGTGGAAACGCTAGGTGTTAACTAGTGTTTCCACGATAGTAATTTATTTTAGGATAAATTACTATCACCAAATTTTTATTAACAATATTTAATTACATGAATATTATACACTAGATATATTTTTATATCTAGTTTTTTTATTTTAAAAAGAGAAGATTTTATATTTGATACTTGGTACATTTAGAGTAACATAACATACCAAAGATAAAAAATATCTTGGTAATCAAATTATAACACAAAGGTATTATTTACCACAGTTGTTATTGCCTGTGTTAATTGTAAATCACTCATCATTTATTTTTTGAATCGTAAAACTACAATTCAGACACTGTTGTAAATCAACATCGACAATCATTAAATTATGATTGATTGTGTCTTTATTTTCTATTTTTTTCATCTTTACCTTATCTACTTTCGCTTTCTTTTGTTTGATTTTTTCTTTGGTTTTTTCTTTTTTATCGGAGATGTGTTATTTTTGTGTCATTCTTTTTCTAATTTTTCAAAAAAATCACTTAAATTTTTAAGAAGAAATAGAAAATGTGCTTCGTTGTTGTTTTCTAAATATTCGTGTAATTCAGGGATAAAAGGTAAATTATCAATATATTCATCAAACCTTTTTCTATGTTCTATACAAAAAACACACCCCCTTTCAAGAAGCAATTGAATTTCTTTACAGTGTGGAACAATACAAATATTTTGATCTAATTTCATTGTTATTTGATTTCCTTGATGAGTTCTTCATAGGCTTGTTTCTGACGCCAATAAACATTATTATCTCAAATACTACTTAATTTATTTTCAGTCTTAATAAATGTATCAGAATGTTTAATAATTGTATCAAATATAAAATTAGTTAAGTTGTTTTTATTAATTAATTCATAAATTTCAATTGTATTCTCATTTTCTTTAACATTATTAAATACAATTTTATAAAATGGTACTTTTAAATTTTCTTGCCTACAAACTTTATTAATAATATTATTTAAGTCTAATATTCCTTTAAATGCACCTAAACCGTTATTAATTGGCATAATAATTAAATCAGATATTATCAAAAAATTAAGTGCTAACTCTTGCATTGTTGGAGGATAATCAATCAACACATAATCATAACTATCAAATACATTTTTATAATCATTCAATAGACACTTACCAATTTTATATTTTTCTTTATCATTAAAAGTATTGTTTATGATGCCTTGAGCTTGATTAATATTTTCATTACCTAAAATAATATCAATATTTTTATATTTCGTTGATTGAATAATATTTTCTATTGAAAATTTAAAAGATTGAAAAATTTTCATAATACTTTTATTTGTATCAATTTCATTATTTGCAAATTGAACTGATAAGGTTGCCTGCGGATCAAGGTCAATCAATAAGACTTTTGCCCCATCAATAGCTAATTTATAGGCAACATTTTTGCATAATGTCGTTTTGCCTACCCCACCTTTTTTTACTGCAAAACTAATCATCTTCATTTTCTAATTTCTCCAAATCTATATTATATCTATCTGCTAATATTTCGTTCATAAGCGTTGTGGGCAATCATCTTTTATTTTTTGCCTCTTGTCTAAAAAGTTTAACTAATTTTTTATGACAAGTCATATTTGGTAATATTTCAGAATAATCTCGTTTTTTAAATTCCTTTGTTCCTTTTTCAGAAACAAGTTTATTAACTAGATTATTTTTTTCATTTGTATTTAGTTCTTCTTTCTTTAATAATTCTGATAATTTTGCCATAATATTTCTCCTTTATATAACTAGTTATATTTATATAACTAGTTATATAATACACTAATATAATAATAAAAATAAATGTTTTTTAAGAAATATATAACTAGTTATATTTATATAACTAGTTATATAATAAATAAAATTAATATATTATAAATATATTAATTTTATTACCAAAATTCCCCCGCGAAAATAACGTTCGATGCGCCACAGACAACGATAACAAAACAAGCAACAAAAAACCCTTATAAAATAAGGGTTTTAAATAGGGGACTAAGTTAAATTATTCGGTTTAAATTATATTATTATTTAATTATTTATTAATCTGGGCTCGCGGTTATTTTCATAAGTTTGTGAAAAATTACTTAAAGTTTAAAAAAACTTTTGCCGCGCTTTTCAAAATACTTGGGAAAAATTCTAAGCGTTAAGCGAAGAATTTTATAAAGGTTCCCAAATTTGAWT
>NZ_RXFZ02000160.1:0-2246 GCF_044714365.1 Spiroplasma sp. hy2 | reverse complement strand
TAWAATTTTTAAATAAAAGACATAATTAATTAAAATTATAATTTGCTATTAGTATCTTTTTAAAAATATTTACAATTATTTTAATAGGTTATGCAAGAAGTCTAATGATTTAATTTGTTATAATAAAAAAAGAGAAGGGTCTGGTGAGGTAATGAAAGATGATTTTGTGATTTATAATGAAACAAAGTTTGATATTAAACCATATCAAGATGATTTTAATGCAATTTTCAAAAAAATTAAAACTTTATTAGCAATAACTGAGCCATTAGAATTATCATTAATTATTGTTGATGCACAAGAACAATTAGAACTTAATCGAAAATATTGTAACAAAGATTATGTTGCTGATGTTATTACCTTTGCTTTAGAAGAAGAAAATAAGATTGATTTATTTCAATTAACCGGACTGCGCAGTTTAGGGGATATTTTTATTTGCTATGAAAAAGCTCTTGCTCAAGCTGCTGAATATAACCATTCTCTTCGTCGTGAATTTGCTTTTTTATTTACTCATGGTATGTTACATATTTTAGGTTATGATCATCAAACTCCGACTGATGAAGAAAAAATGTTTAATTTACAACGAAAAGTATTAAATGATTTACAAATTAACCGAATTCCAATAAAATAAAAACAGAAAGAAGAAAGGGATACATAATGGCAAAAAAGTCACCAGTCAAGAAAAAAATATTTTTTAAATTACGGAATAAATTTTCAAATGCTTTTCGTGGAATTTATACAGCAATTAAAGAAGAATCAAGTTTAATTATTCATTTTATTGTGTCATTGATTGTTATTGGTCTAGGAATTTGATTGCAAAAAATGGTTCCTAACCAGTTTGGATATGTTCAATGAGCAATTTTATTATTAACCATTGGAATTGTCATTGGTTTTGAGTTAATTAATACAATAGTTGAAAATTTTGTTGATTTATTATCATTTGAATATAATATTAAAGCAAAAAAAATTAAAGATATTTGTGCCGCGGCAACATTAATTAATTCTATTTTGGCAATTGCAATTGGATTATTAATAATGTTACCACCGTTGGTGGATGTTATTAAGTTATATTTACACATTAGTTAAAAAGGGAAGTTAATGAAATGCCAACTTATTTTGAAAAGTTAAAATTATTAAGTAAAAAAGCTTATGCACCATATTCAAATTTTCGTGTTAGTGCAATTTGTTTGTTAAAAGATGGTACAGAAGTTATTGGTGTTAATGTTGAAAATGCAGCATATGCTGCTACGATTTGCGCAGAACGGACAGCTTTAGCTCAGGTTTATGCGTTAGGTTATCGTAAAACAGATAGTATAAAATTTTACTTATATACTGACAGTAAACAAGCAGGTTCTCCTTGTGGAATATGCCGGCAATTTTTATGAGAATTAGTTGATCATCGAATTCCAATTGAAATTTATAATCAAAAAGGTGAATCATATGTTTTAACAATTAAAGATTTACTACCATATGGCTTCACGAAGGAGGATTTACACTAGGATGGTCAACAAACATAAAGATGAGGAAGATTTTCAACAAGATTTTGTTACTGACCATAGTTATCGTCTTGTTCCTGATGATCAATTACAAGAATATATGCATAATAATGCTATTTATATTAAAATCTTTTATGCTTTTCATGACAAACGGTTTTTATTAACTCATCATACTTGATGAAAAAAACTGATAATGATTTAGAAGCATATTGTAAAAAGTATATTATGGATTTAACCAAGCGTTTGCATCTTGAAACAATGGCATTAACTTCTGATGAATTAGCACAAAAATGAGATATTCAGGAATATGATATTCCTGGTTATGAAGATGTGATGTTAAAAGGAGTTTCAATTCGTTCATGAGTAAAAAATGACAACAATAAAAAATGAGTTATTAGACTTCTTGCATAACCTAGTTATTTTAAAATTCCTATAAAATATATTTAAAATAGAAATTATAGGAATTTTAAAATAACTAGGTTATGCAAGAAGTCTATTGTTGTTCACGGATTAAATGGTCGTATAAATAAAATAAGGATTTTGGAAAAAACTCGGAAATTGAATAAGAATAATAATTAAACCATTTACTAAAATGGTTTTTTTATTTGTAAAACCAAAATTATTAATTGATTCAGAGAAAGGGCAATATCTTAAATATTTACAAAAAAACTATAACAACTTTTTGATACCCTCTTTAAGTTGTTTACACATTTATTAAATATCTTAGAAATCTTTACAAAGTGTACCTGTTTT
>NZ_RXFZ02000159.1:0-2243 GCF_044714365.1 Spiroplasma sp. hy2 | reverse complement strand
TTTAAATAAAAGACATAATTAATTAAAATTATAATTTGCTATTAGTATCTTTTTAAAAATATTTACAATTATTTTAATAGGTTATGCAAGAAGTCTAATTAATTATTATTAATTCATATTTATTTAGGACTGAGTTCTGTCTTTACTATAACCCAATCCTTTTAATTTGCTTTGTAATCTAATTTTATTATAAAATTTAATCTCTCTTCGTGATATTAAAATTGTTATTTCCAATTTTTTATATAAACTTTTTATATAAATGAATAACATTTAATTTAAATTCTTTGTCGCTTGTTTTTTCATATAAAAAGAACATCTTTTTAATAAAGTTTTAACATAATTTTTTATGTTTACTTTATTTTGGATGTTCAAAAAGTATTGATTTCTTAATAATTGACACATTCTTTTTTTGTTTTGCAGCAGCAATTAAAGACCCTATAACATAAACTTAATGATAAATTAAAACTTGATAAATTCAAATTCGTTCTAGTTGTCTTAACAATTTTAAACAATTTTAAATTCAATTGTCTGTAAAAAAACATAACCTGTTTTATTATTTACAGGAACAGGATTAATAAACAAACCATATGAAAATGAATTATAAGCAAAACTTAAAACAAGTTGTGGATAACAATTGTGCGTATCTGGTCTTCAAAAGAAATTAAAAACAAATGAATTTTGATAATTTCCTAAATGCATTCAGCCATTACTAGTTATTGAATTTAAAACTAATTTTAAATCATGTTTGTCGGAAAGATAACGAAAAATAGCACCTATATTAGTAAAAAAAGAAGCACTTGGTTGAAAATTACTAATTTTTTCAGATAACATAGTAAAATCTGCTTTGGTTACATTAAAGACAATTTTATTACTATAAGTTTCAATTTTATAATAATGTCAAAAATTCATTATTTTTTTAGCAAAATCAAATAATTGATTATCAATATATTGTTTCGATGTTAAAACTTTAATTGGTGTTTTTAATGTTATTGCATTAGTTTTATTATTAAATGGTAAATTTTCAATCATAAAATCATTTGGAATAAAAGATGTTATATTCGCTCTAACATAATAATTATTTTTAATTTGAACTTTATTTTTAATATATTTTTGCTCATAAAATTTTAAAAAGTTTTCTGGCGTCAATTTTGTTGGGTCATACCCTTCACCCGCTCACGCCAACACAGAATCTTCTTCTTTTTTAAAATTTCAAGTTGGAGCATCAATACTATAAAAAGTATTAAAAATTAATGTATGATCATTGGCAACAAAATTAATCTTTCTTGAACGTAATTTTTCCGTAATTATTTGTCAAATTGTGTTTGATTGATCAATATTATTAAAATTACGTTTTAACTTTTCAATAATCTGATATTTATACTTACCAAAAAGATCATCAATAAAAGTAACAAAATAATTTGCCATTTTTTGTTGTATATTACTTAGTACTAAAATGTTATTACTAGCAACAACTAAGCTACTAATTGAATCAGGTACTTGTAATTCTTTAAAACTTACTTCATAAGGAATATTAAATTTAATGGTAATACCTTTTATAGTTTGCTTTTTACTTGCCATCATTCTTGCTAAGTTATCAAAATTTACCAATTTTAAAGTAAGACGAATATTTTTCTCATTTAATGATAATGGCAAGATATCATAATAATAGTTTGCATATTGCTTAATAATTTCCTGGTTAATAATATTAAGTTCTTTTTTGAAATCAATAATTAGTTGCTTTAAGAAATTTCACTGATAAATTTCATCACCAACTAACATTAGTTCGCTATTTTTTTGTAACTTTATAAGAAATTCCTGAAATATAGACATTTCATTAGGATAACTATTCATATCAATGTTGGTTTTTGTTTCTCATCAAGATTGAAGTCTTTTTTTTGCTTGTTCTAGAATTGTGTTAATAGTTTCAAGATCTTGATTTAAAGTTATTATTTTGTTATCATCAAAATTCTTTTCATGCATTGAACAACTAATAGTTGTTAAACTAAGACTTCCGCCCATACTAAAAATACTAAAAATAGTTAATAACCTTTTCATCTATTTGCCACCTACCTTGTATAACCTATACTACATAAAAATATTATATCATACTAAATATATAAAATAGTTCCACAATACTTCTTTAATTTTGTCGAAAACTCTTGATGAAATAAAAAAAATCATCAATATGACAATTTGAAAACTAATTTTGTGTAAGATTATGATTTTGCTTTAAATTTTTTAAA
>NZ_RXFZ02000158.1:0-2260 GCF_044714365.1 Spiroplasma sp. hy2 | reverse complement strand
TTAAACCAACGACCAAGTAATGCATCACCGTTTCGTTTACGACGACGAGCAATTAATCATGGAATTGAAATTACTAGTGTTAAAATAATTAAGAAAATAATAAAAATCACTAAACAAATACGATTTGTTTTTTTCTTTAAAGCTGCTAATTCTTCTGGATGAACAATTTCATATCCATAATAACCAATAATATTTGCTTTTCTTTTTTTTGTTAAAACAATATTCGCAATATGAACGCCTAATGTTACGATTAAAATAATAATTGTAATTGTAATGGCTACTGTTAAATCATCAACAATGCCTAAACTTCAAAAACCAAACCGAAACTCTTCACCTGAATGTTGTTGAAAACCGTATAAAATTCCTAAAATAATTCCACCAAAGAAATAAGTCGGAAATGCTAATCAATTTAAAACAATACTACGAACAGTCATTTTTTTATAATTATCAATTAAGAAATGCGGAATAGTATGATTACCCCGTGTTAAATTAGAAAGATAACTATTTGTTTCAATTCGAACTCGTGATAAATCAAAAATACCAGCAAACAATAATCCTAGAGAAATTAACAAAAAAGTAATTGTCAAAAATGGATGAGGAATATATTTCGCTTTAATTCCCATAATTGCTTCTAATTCTTGTTGATGAGAAATAAAATATAAAGCAATAAATAAACTTGTCATCATTGTGCCAAGAAAACCAATAATAATCATAATTAAGGTACGAACTTTTTCCGAACGAATCTCACGAGCAATTTCTAAAGGAATTAAACGGTTAGCATATTCCTTATTAAAACGACGACGACGTTGTTTTTCTGATAACTGTGGTTGATAAGCATAACGATTATTTTCCCTACTGTTTGTTAAAGCTGGTCGGTCAAATTGCGCTGATGGAGTAAAATGACCATTTTGATAATACGATGGTGGCACTGGCATTGACTTTGTCATCATTTGATTATCATCAAAATATTGTGCTGAATTTGCACCACGATAGGCACCTTTGCTATCATAAGCTAATTCTGAACGATTAAATTGTTCATTAACTTGTAATTGATGATACGGTGATGCAACACGTGATTGATAAGGAGGACGATATTGATTTGCATACATATTATCATCGTTAACATAACCATCACGGTGGTTCTGATATCCCATAAATTCAGCATTGTCATATAGCCCTTGATTTTGTTGTCCTGACCAATATTGATCATAATTAGAACTTGTTACATGCTGCTGAATTCGGCGTGGCAAAATTTGTTGATGAACTGGACGCGAATAATTTTGCGCCGCATCATGATTATAATATGGCTCAACATAACCAGGTGGCATTTGTGAAGCATTTACATTCATTACCTCACGGTCTTCTTCAAGATACTGGCGGTCATGATTATTAGCATAATAATTATATTGGTTACTTAAGTTCATTCGTGCTGGACGAATTGTATTATTATTTTGATATAACATTTCCATATTATTTAATTGGTTTTGTTTATATGCTTCATTTGGACGAAAGTATTGATTTGATGAAAGATGATTTTGAGGCATTCCATTTGGATAGGGTTGATTTTGACTAAAATCAACATTATTTTGGTTTCTTAATTCAGGATTAAAATTATCACCAAAACGATTTGCTGATTGCATTGGTGGTTGCTCATGTTGTTTATCTTTCACCATAAACGATTTAACCGTATTAAAAAAACCCATGCTTTGTTTCACCTGCCCTAAATGTGAATAACATTGTATTAAAAAAGAAACTGCTAGTTTTTATCACCCATTTTTTTAGCTAGCATAATTTCTTGTTCAAAATACTCAATGTTTTCCTTAAAACTAGTTTCTTGTTTTAATTTTACAATATTCGTTCAATTACTACTGCTTTTTTTACTTCGAAATAAAGAAAAAGTAATAATAAAATAAACAAATAATAATAGCGCTGCAAATCCTAGTAGAAAACCAATTAACCCGATTACTGGAATGTCTAAATCTAAGATTGTTATGCTTGTTTTCAAGAAGCCCTCCATATAAACACCACACTATCTATGAGTATTATACTATACTTTTTAAAATTTATGCAAAAAATATATCTTTAATTTTGTCGAAAACTCTTGATATTTATAAAATATACCTAAAATTAGGTATATTTTTAATATATGGAGGTAAATAATTAATGAAAAAAATAATTACAGAATTAATAAATAGCTTAACAGATGATCAATTTTTAGAATTTTATGAAAAAATAAAACAACAAGCAGACTTAATTAAAA